>JBBSPP010000144.1:0-7163 GCA_038258625.1 Chitinophagales bacterium | reverse complement strand
ATCAGATAATTTACCTCCATTTAAAACATGGCCACGATAGGCAATCACTTCATTTACATTCATATTGCTTTGTGTGCCGCTGCCCGTTTGCCACACCACCAGCGGAAACTGATTGTCCAAATCGCCCGCCAAAATTTCGTCGCAAACGTTGCCAATGGCATCGCATTTTTCTTTTGACAAAACGCCCGCATCGAGGTTGGTCAGCGCCGCCGCTTTTTTAAGATAAGCAAATGCCTGAATGATTTCGATAGGCATTTTATTAGTAGCCGTGGCTATTTTAAAATTCTCGATAGAGCGTTGGGTTTGTGCACCGTAAAAAGCATCTTCGGGCACCTGCACCTCGCCAAGGGTATCTTTTTCTATTCTGTATTTCATTTTTTATGGAAAAATTTTTGGCGAAGGTACGGTGTACAACGAGTTCGGGACAAGCTGATTTTATTAAATAATGAACAAATGATGATTCATTATCTAAACCCTATCCAACAATATCACAAATGTTTGATCGCCATTTTCTGCCACGGTGATGATGCTGCTGTGGCTTTGGATTTCGTCGCCGGTTACTTGCACGGTGAGGTCGCCAAACAGGATGGTGTTATAAATAGCGTTGCCATCCTCGTTTACAGTGCCTTGCTCGTCTTCGAGTAGCACTTGGCCTACCTCGGGCAGCTCGCCGCCGTCGCGCATCCTGAGCTCCAACATCACAGCCTTGCTGGTGCCGGTGGGTATATATTTTACGCCCCACTCGCGGGCATTGGCGCGTTTGCTATCAATTTCTTCTTCGCTGTAAAAAGTTTCTACCTCATTCCACACGCGCAGTATTACGTTGTCCACCTCGGTTTTTTGGGCTTCCATGCTTTCTTGCTCAATGTCAAGCTCGTCTTTGAGGTTGCTGTAACTGATGTGTAGGTTTTTGAAAGTATTAAATTTATCAGTCACCTCGGCTATGGTGGGGAAACCCATGGCGGCACCACCAGCGGAGAGTCGGGCGGCGTTTCCGTTGATAATTTGCTGCCCTTTGGCTAGCAAATCTGCCTCGCTATTAATGGTTGGCGCGGTATCGTCGGTTACTTCTATATTAAAAAACGAGCGTTGGGCGGCGGTATAAACGCCGCGGGTCACGCCCATATTGAACACCATTATAAAATGCCGCACATAGGTACGCGCCTCTTCATAAGCCGTGCGCTTGGTGGGCGTGGCGCTATGTAGCTGAAACCGCGCGCCTATCAGCGCATTAAAACCATCTTGGTAAGCAGCCCGTGCCACCTCCAACCTATTGTTAGTCGCATCGCTCAAAAAATTGCCGGACGGGCCGGGGTTGCTCATTTTGTCAAAAGCAGTATCTAGCGCGGCTTTGCGGCTGTTAATGCTGGCGGGTAGTCTTCGTGATAGGCCCATAGTATTGTTATTTTGGGTTAAAAGTAAAAACTTTTTTGGTATGATTATAATTTTTGAAACGCTTTTTTCATGCTTGTGGATAATATTTTTAATAGTTAGTGAGTACTTGGTAGGTCTGCAAGATAGTTTTTTACTATAAAAATGCTTGTTCGCAGGTATGTTTGGAAATGTTTTTACTTTTATATTGTACTTTACAGTACTGTTTCGTTATGTTTTTATCTTTAAACAGTATCATACTGTACTGTTTTGTGTTGTTTTTATCTTTAAATAGTGCTTTACAGATATGCGGTATGCTATTTTTATTTAAAAAATGTATCTGTCAGTTATGCTAGGCTTTCTTTAAAAGTGTATTTAGGGTGTTTTGGTTGTGATGGAGAAGGTCTTTTGGTTGATTGTGTGGGTGGCGGGGGTGAAAAATTGGGGTTTGAGTTGGATTTTTTGATTATATTTGGTGTGGCAATTACGTATATACCTCCTATAGGGCGGATAAAGGACACTCGGTTTGATAGAGTGGCGTATATACAGATGTTATGGAAAATTAAAAAAAAATAACAATGAGAAAAAAATTTATCAACCCTTGGGGACCAGAAGGAAAACATTGGGAATCAAATGCATTACAGGGAAACGTTCTAGAAAGAGATTCTGAGATTTCTTCGGATGAAAAGAAAATTTATATCAGGAATAACAGTAATCATGTAATTTACTTCAAGCCAGAGAGCGGAAAATCAGCTGTGGCAATTCAACCGAAATCTGTTTCTTACGATGCGTTTGATGGAGTTGCAACGCATAGACATTGCAACAAGGTTTATAAAATATTTACTGGCGCAACGGCAGATATTGACCAAAATGGTAATGTTGACCCCGATTATTATGGATTCGGCGATTTAATAAATGCTTTTGCTGGTGGTTGGAAAGATCTTAAGTGGAAACAAAAAATAAATGACGACGGCGACGATGGCTGGGATGAATTGTTTGAAGCATCCAAAGAATTTTGTAAATAATGAAATATTCGATTTTATTATTAATTGGATTCTTAGTTATCACTTTGGCCTTTATATTCTTTCCAGAAAGGAAATTTATATTCGACCCTTTAATTGATACAAAATTTTCTACTCCACATACTTTTAAAAATTTTAAGGATGTCACCGTAGGAATGGACACAATACAAGTTGAAGAATTAATTGGCAGACCAATGAGTAGAAGTTTCAGTGTTAAATATTCAAAATGCAAGAATGTTACCAATAGTAACCTCTTCAATTATTCTAAGGATGGAGCTTGCAGTTGGGGTGATTTCGCTTGGCTAGGTCTTTATATTTTTTACGATGAAGACTATTTTGTTTGTCGAAAGGGCGAATCTTTTCGATATGATTAAGGTAAACTTTCCATAACATCAGCTATGAAGGAATACGGGCAACCCTACAAACCGAAAACCTCTGCTCCGAAAACCGCCAAAGCTACCCGTTCACTTTAGGAAAAAATAAAGGCACGCCTACGCTAATGCAACAACAACGTAACACTAGCCAACACCACACCCAACACAATCGCGGCAATTTTTCGCGCGCTCATTTCGTGGTGCTTGGTGCCGCTTTCGTATAAAATTGTAGTGGAAATATGAATGAACGCACCTATCACAACGGGTATTAAAAATGACACGGCATCTTCTACAAACACAAAATTTTTGGTGTGCCCAAAGTAGTTGGCCAGTAAACCAGCCAGTGGTGATATGGCGGCAAAAATGATGACCCACAGCCACTTGTTTTTATTTTTACTAATTAACAACAAACTGCCCAGCGTAAATGCTTCGGGTATTTTGTGCGCTGCCACACCAAAAAAAACAGAGGAAGTAGTATGCTCCTGATGATACTCAAAACCAAGCGGCAACCCTTCCAAAAAAGCATGAATGCCCAGGCCAATTAGGATGGCCCACAGCCCCTGCGAATGTTCATGACCATCGTGGCAATGCAAATGCCCATGCTCTACCCCATGCGTAAACCGCTGTATGAGAAACTGAAAAAAGAAACCCGCAAAAATAAAACCACCGGCTTTTGCACCAATTTCGTGGAAGGTTTCGGGCAGTAAATGCAGCATGGTAATGCCCAGCAAAAACGAACCCGAAAACGCGAGCAGGAGTTGCAAATGTTTTTCGGTAATATTTTTAAAATAAAAAGGCAGCAAGCCAGCGGCTAGGGAAATAATAAAAAGTAAAATAAAATAAATATACATGGGTCGTAATTATAAATTATGGGGTACAAATTTATGAAACACAAAGCTAATTAAAACCGCCGCCAAATACCCCAAAACAAACCCACCAAGAATATCGAGCGGGTAATGCACGCCCACATACACTTGCGCCAGCACCACCAAAAATGCCCAAATAACGGCGGCATATTTTATCCAACGTTTGTATTTGCCCAAGGTAAAAATAATAAAAAAACTAAGCCCCCAATGATTGCTAGAGTGCGATGATGGGAAACTTTTGCCGCTACCACAGCGCACCAAGTGGTGTATAAACGGCTGAAAAGATTCTTCATTGCACGGGCGCACGCGTGCAAAAAAAGGTTTGAGAATACTGGCAGAAGTAAAATCTGTAATAGCAAACACCAGAATAACGGCTAGCACCCAGAGCAATCCGTCTCGGTAACTTTCTGGGCGTTTATAATTTTTTACTGAAAAAAATATTAGAAAAATATACACCGGAATCCAAAATAACGGCTCGCGCAGCCACGGCAGCACTGCATCAAAAAATGGATTGGACCATGATTGATGAATAGCCCAAAACGCATCTTTATCCCACTCCAACAAAGTATCTATCCAGCTCATTTTTTTCGAAATAGTAAAATTAATCTGGGTGAATTTTCTTCATCATAACTATTCAATTCATAATCTCCGAAGGTTTTGATAAGATCCATACCCAAAGGCGAAAAATAGTCTAAAAAATCATCTTGGGTAAGCGACTGTAAGGACTCTTCAAAACGCATACATTTTTCATCCGTACATACCGTTATATGTTTTACATACCGCCCCTCTTCAAAAAGTCTTTCTATTTCAAAATGCAACTCGCCGCGTATTTGGGTTTCTACACTTTTATCTTCAATATTTTTTAGGGCGTGGGCTTTGTTTACAAAATCTATTAAAAGCACCCCGCCGGGTTTTACATTTTTGGTCATGGCCGCGGCTGCTTTTTTATTATCATCTTCGGTATGAAAATACCCAAAGCTGGTAAAAAAATTAAAGACCGCGTCAAATTCGTTTACTCTAAAGGTTTCGCGCATATCCTGCACAAAAAATTCGAGATGTTCTGTACGCATCTGGTTGGCCTCGGCTATGCTGTTTGGGCTAAGATCCGTACCAATTACATAATACCCTTTTTCGGAAATTGCCTTTGCATGGCGGCCTTTGCCGCAGGCAATATCGAGCAGCCTGCTACCTTTTGGCAGCTGCAAATAGTGTAGCACGTTTTCTATAAATTGCTGTGCCTCGCCATGATCGCGGTTGTTATATAATTTGTGATAATACTCGGTATCAAACCACGTTGCGAACCAATTGTTGCTCATACGGCGCAAATGTCAAGCCCCCGCGGGGAAATTCCAATAAACAAATGACAAATGTCACATCACATGAACGGGAAAAAGTAGGGAGCCGCGAATTGTATAAAACACGAATTCATATTTAATACAAAATTTTTAGATAAAACGTAAATTTGTATGACGTGCAATTTTAATAAAACGAGCATGAATAAAAATATATGATAGAGAAAAGCAGTAAAATACGCAAGGAGGAAAAAGCTATTTTGGTAGGGCTGATACAGCAACACCAAACCGATGAGCAGGTAGAAGAGTATCTTGACGAGCTTGAATTTTTGGCACAGACGGCCGGCGCCACTGCGGTAAAACGGTTTACACAACGCCGCGAAAAACCGGATGGAAAAACATTTTTGGGAAAAGGAAAGCTACAAGAAATAAAAAAATACACCGAAACGCATGATGTGGATTTGCTCATATTTGATGATGAATTAACCGGCTCGCAAATACAAAATATTGAAGAAGCGATAGACAAACACGTGTTGGATAGAAGTGATTTGATCCTTGATATTTTTGCCGCACGCGCACAAACGGCTCAGGCACGTACGCAGGTGGAGCTGGCGCAGTATCAATATATTTTACCCCGCCTACGCGGTATGTGGACGCACCTTGAGCGGCAAGGTGGTGGTATTGGTACGCGTGGACCAGGTGAAACGGAGATTGAAACTGATAGACGAATTATTCGGGATAAGGTTTCGGTGTTGAAAAAACGATTGGAAAAATTTGATCTGCAAGGGCAGACGCAACGCAAAGAACGTGGCGAATTAATTCGGGTTTCGCTGGTGGGTTATACCAATGTGGGCAAAAGCACCATCATGAATGTGATTAGTAAGGAGGATGTTTTTGCCGAAAATAAATTGTTTGCCACGCTGGATACGACTACCCGAAAAGTAGTTTTTAATCGTACGCCATTTTTGCTCAGTGATACAGTTGGTTTTATTAGAAAATTGCCCCATCACCTAGTAGAAAGTTTTAAAAGCACGCTGGACGAGACCCGCGAAGCGGATGTACTGCTGCACGTGGTAGATATTTCGCACCCGCATTTTGAAGATCAAATAAATGTGGTAAACGCAACGCTCAAAGAATTAGATGCTTTTGACAAACCCATTATCATCGTTTTTAATAAAATAGACCTTTACGAAAAACAAGCATTTGACGAATGGCTAGAGCCTGAAGTGAAGGAGCAACTCATGAAAGAACTGATTGAAAGTTGGGAAAAACGCTTGGATGGAAATTGCATTTTTATTTCGGCACAGGAGAAAACGAACATCACAGAATTTAGAGACATGCTACTGAAAAAAGTAAAAGATTTGTACCGGGAACGCTATCCGTATAAAACGGTATTTTATGAGTAGTAGCTATTCGGCTGTTTTGGACTTTGTAAGATAGAATTTTAGGTAAGTAGCTACAAGTTTTTGCCGTTGATTTAAACTAAATTTTAGAACGCCCAAAATGACTTTAGAATTATTTTGTTTTTTTCTCAAAAAGTATATATTTGCAATCCTTATTGAAAAATAAGACACTCCTCCTTAGCTCAGTTGGTTAGAGCATCTGACTGTTAATCAGAGGGTCTCAGGTTCAAGTCCTGAAGGGGGAGCAACAAAGCCACTACGAATTATTTCGTGGTGGCTTTTTTAATGCTATGAATTACTTCTATGTTTTATACTCGACAGCTGATAAATACAATACGCGAAACAGTTGAGAGAACATTATACTCAAGCTTTAACTTCTACCTCCGGACATAGACCATGTGATTTGGTTGCCCTGTATGAAAGTCCAGATACAAGTATTGTTTCTTGCATTGAGAGATTTATTAAAAGGCAAAAGAGCACACTACTGATAGAAAAATTGATTAATGAGAATTCTATAATATCTGCTAAGTTAGTTCAATTGCATACCGACTGACACGTGCGTGACCACTACGAATTTCGTAGTGGCTTTTTTAATGCTATAAATTACGAGGCACTGTTGCTGTTTGGGTAACGCCTTACCATCTTTTGAAACATTTTTATTATTAAAAAAATATAAGAGTGAGTTTGCTTTTCATTGAAATTACTTTTTTACAAAAAATGGAATTAGTACAGATTAATATATTTATTACACTTTTTGGCCTGCTTTCCATTATTAGGGTTGAACAACTCCAATTAGGCCACCGGCGTTATCGTTTGTGAGGACTTCGCCACCTGT
>JBBSPP010000143.1:0-7170 GCA_038258625.1 Chitinophagales bacterium | reverse complement strand
GAAAAAAGAAAGACTAAGCGAGCAACATTTAAAACTGAAGGAGCGCATTGGCGGCATTGATATAAAGATTGAAAATAGCAAAGATTCTCTTTATGGTTGGCTGAATAAGGAAGTGCCAAATTGGGACCAAACAATAGGAAAAGTAATAGACGAAGAAAATGTGTTGTATAAGTCGGGCTTGCATCCTAAGAAGATTTCCCACGGAGAAATGAATTTTTTTGGAATCAGTATTGACACAAATGAGATTAGCAAAAAAGTAAAGACCGTTGCTGATTTGCAAAAAGATAAGGATGCTTTTAAGGCTCAAATCAACACAATACAAAAAGAAATTGCTAGCCTAGATACTGCACAGAACGATGAGCTTGAAAAATTGAGAAGAAAATTTTTGCCCAAAGTAAAAGAGCAAAAAGATATACTTGATACCAACAAATACCAAAGCGAGCTGAACAAAATAAAACTAGATGAAGTTGGCGTTCGATTAAGCGAGTGGAAAAATAAAGCTGCAAAAGAACAGCAAGCGAGTTTAGAAAATATTGATACTTCAACATTAAAATTGAGCGAAGAAAAATTAAATGCTGAAGCACAATTTGAAAAAATAAAAGCCAGCATTGCCAAATTAATTAATGCAAAGAAGAAAGAAAAAGAAGGTAAAATAAAAACTGCACAACAAGAATTGGCTGATAACATTGACAAAATAAATTTGCTTGTTGAACGTGAGAAAATTGTGACCAGTAAAAAAGAAGAAGCCATAAAAAGCCAACAAAAAAAAGAACTAGATACAAAAGGCGCAGACACAAAAAAAATAGATGCTATAGAATTGCGACTGTCGATAATTAATCCCGAATTAATTTTTATAGATAATAATCGCGACAAAGTTGCTGAGTATAACAAAGACAAACGAGAATTATTTGATAATGAAGATGAATTTAAAAGCAAGAAAAATTTATTAGAAAAGCAGCTGGACAATGAGTTGGCAAAACATAAGCAACAGCAACAAAAGTTTATTCAAGACTTAGGAATTCACAAAGCCAACATCGAATCAATTGAAAAAACACTTGCTGATTATGCTGCTGATGTATCGGCCTTTGAAAGCTTTACAAAAACGGAAGTTTATCAATCCGTAGAGCAATTTATTTCTTCATTTGCCGCTGAACACAAAACCGAAAATAATTGCACCAACCTTATTAGTGAAATTTATACAACCGACAACACAATTACAAAACGCTACGTTGATTTGCAGGAAGCGATAAATAAATTTACTAGCAATTTTCAGGAGCAAAACCTGTTTAGCTTTAAAGTAAAATTGGCCGAACGTTTTGAATATTTTGAATTTGCCGAAATGCTGAAAGAATTTATTGATGAAAATAAAATTGCCGAATACAAGCAACGCGTTGAAGAACGCTTTGCGCATATTATTCGCCAAATAGGAAGAGAAACAAATTCGCTGATTGAAAAAGAAGGCGAAATAAGCAAAGTAATTAATGAAATAAATAATGATTTTGTATCTCGGCAATTTGTAACAGCCGTAAAAAGTGTGGAACTAAAAACAATAGAAAGCAAGAATCGAATATTTACTTTATTAGTAGAAATTAAAATATTTAATGATGAAAATACATTTGATTTAGGAACGCCCGATTTGTTTTCTTCGGACGGACAAGCTAGCAAAAACGAAAAAGCTATTTCCTTGCTGAAACAGCTTATTACAGAAATGTCAAATTCAAAAGAAAAAGAGATTTCACTTTCTGATTCGTTTGAACTGTTATTTAAAATAGTAGAAAACGATAACGATACTGGCTGGGTTGAAAAGCTGACGAATGTTGGCTCAGAGGGAACAGACATTTTGGTAAAGGCTATGATAAACATTATGCTGCTGAATGTTTTTAAAGAAAAAGCATCCAAAAAACAGACGGACGATTTTCGCTTGCATTGTATGATGGACGAAATAGGAAAATTGCACCCGAACAATGTAAAAGGAATTTTGAAATTTGCGAATGATAGAAATATATTGCTCATAAATAGTTCGCCTACTTCGCTTAATGCAACAGATTATCGCTACACCTATTTGTTATCAAAAGACAATAAAAATATTACAAGCGTGAAACGACTCGTTCGAAAAATTATAAAGTCAGAAGTATAAATTAATGATCAAAATCCCTGTTCATATAGCCCAAAAATTATTGTTGCTTTCGCAAGGAGAAACAATCCCATCAAGCTCGGCAAAACATGCTTTCATAGAAGAACTAATTACCGAAAGAATTATTGAAAGAAGAGGCCGAATTCAAAAAACATTAATCTTAGTAGATAGCAAATCACTGTTCCAATATTTGCAAAACAAACACGGTATCAATAACCTAGAAAAATATATAACTGTTCAACAAAAAGAAAATGTGCAAAGAAATGAATTAGTTGAAATATCATCTAATTCAAAACTAAAACAAGTCAGGACATTTAAAGGTTTTTTAATAAACACTTATGAACCAATTCGCGCCCGGCTGAACGATAAGCCTATGGCGCTGAATTGCCTGGTTGGCTCATTTCAATTTATATATGATTTCGCAAATTTTATACCTGATGTGAATGTTACGATTATCGGTATTGAAAACCCTGAAAATTTCCGTTACATAGAAAAACAAAAGCATCTTTTCAAAAATATTCAACCACTTTTTGTAAGCCGTTACCCGCAGCATCAGAGCAAAGATTTAATCAAATGGCTACAATCAATTCCAAATAACTACTTACATTTTGGGGATTTTGATTTTGCCGGAATTGCGATATATCTCCACGAGTTTAAAAAACACCTCGATGATAAAGCTTCGTTTTTTGTGCCCGATAATATTGAAGTGCTGATTAGGACAAATGGGAATAGAAAATTGTACAACAATCAGAAAATTAATTTTCGTTTAAAAGAAATTCAAGAAGCCAAGCTTATACAATTAATAGAAATTATTCATAGAAATAAAAAAGGGTTAGAACAGGAAATTTTGATTGGGTGATAAAATTAATTTTAATATTCAAAAAAAAATCATAGCCCCCTGAAGGAAGGAATCCTTCTTTAAATAAAATAAACCCTAACTATTTTTTACAGCCAACCTCATTTTGAATATGATTTTGGGTACGAAAAAATCTTAGAATCACACATACCGAATTTTCTCATAAAGCTTCACCAAAGAATTTATCAAACGCGGAGTGTGCTGATAATTTGGTAATGGTTTTGGCCTGAGCATTCTGGAGCGTTCAAATTTTAATTGTACATTTTGTATAATTTTTGTATCTTTGAGGTATCATATAAATTAAATGGATGTAAAAATTATTGACGTTAATAGTAAATCTGAGATTAAAGCCAAAATAGCCTTAGTTACCAAAAACAAAAGCAATTTGCCTTCGATAAATGATGGATGGCGATTTAATTTTAGCAAGCACGCAAAAGGTAAAAATTATGAAACTTATACTTTAGCAACGATAGCCATGCCCGATGAGATTGAAGGTTGTTTAATAATTAATACCAAAGGTTCATTTCTGGTTTATATGGCATTTGTGGAGGTCGCACACCACAATAGCGGAAAAGAAAAAGTCTATGACAGAGTAGCTGGTTGTTTGATAGCGTTTGCTTGCCGGCAAAGTTTTATAAAAGGCAAAGAAGGTTACCTAGCCTTTGATGTGCAAGAAGAGCAAAAGGAAAACGAGATAAAACTAATGAAAATGTATAGTGAAAAATATAAAGCTGTACGATTAGGAGATTCAACCACAATGATTATCCTACCCGAAGGAAGTGAAAAACTGATAAACGAATTTTTAAAATAAATGAATATGAAAAAGACAGAAATCTTGCCACAAAATATTTGGGACAATAAAAAACTGAATGAGATAAATGAGTTTATCAAAAGCGATGCTGATAATCAATCTAAAGAAAGAAAAATTAGAAATAAACTTCTTTCTATTCAATATAAATTAGAAGATTATATAGAGAATGATGACATCAAGGAAGATGAAGTACTGGGCATATTGGATTTTATAAAAATGTATTTAGAAGCGCTGGATATTACAAAAAAAGATTTGGCAAAATACTTCGGAATGCAAGACAGCAATCTGCATAAATATTTGACAGGACAGCGCAAATTGAATTCGGAGGTTGTATTAAAAATCAGTTCGTTCTCACACACAAAACCCGAATATTGGTATAGAATACAAGTGAAAAATGAGCTTGTAAAATTAAAGAAAGAGCATACAAAAGATTATGACAAATATGATTATAAAAATTTGTTGGCAATGTAAAAAAAGGAATACTTAGAACAAATGGAATTGACTCTCTAAAAATCAACCTCCCTCTACACATACCGAATCTTCTCATAAAGCTTCATCAAAGAATTTATCAATTCGCTAGGCTAAATAACTACCCTGCACAACAACTATGCCCACACTCACCAGCCGCTGCATCAAAAACAGGCGAGAGATACGGAATGCCTAATTGCAACCCACGCAGTATCAAAAGCACAGCAGTAATAATAATGAGGTAAGGAAAAAATTTGCGCATCCGCTGCCGAATCTGCATTGGTAATTTTTGAAACACCAACGAAAAAACCGTGAGGCTAAGCATGGTGGCTATCCCAAAAAATAACATGAGCATAATAGCATTTTCTACACAACCCGCACTCACGGCGGCCGCTATCGCAACATACACCAAGCCGCAAGGAAGTAGTCCATTAAAAAAACCAATAATCCCAAACGAGTAAAGTTTTTGATTTCTGAATTGTTGTGCAATGTTTTTGTTTACCCAAGACGTGAATCGTGTAATAATCTTGGGTTGAAGATTTGCTTGCTTAAAAATCATGGGCACCAAAACCGATAATAATAAAAGCACCCCAGCAGCTGTGCTTACATATCGTTGGGCAGAAAGTTGCGCGGCTTGTACGCCAATTAATCCTACCAATAATCCGAGGCTTCCATAAGCCAAGGTTTTGCCACCGCCATATAATACGTAGGCAATCGCCCGTTTCGTTTTCGACTCCATGGCCTGAAACGGAATGGTAATTATCAGCGGGCCACACATGCCTATGCAATGAAAGCCGCCGGCCAACCCTAATAATAAACCTGCTATGGCTGATGAAATCATTATTTTACCTCCAAAGGTTTTTCGTAATGGTAATCCTTCTTTGCTACAGTAAGGTCAATTTTTACTTGATAATTACCAGGCGCTAATTGCGCCCGCGGAATTATTTGCTGCCCACCGCGTTGCGCAAATTCTATTTTCTTATCGTGGTTTTCGTTTGATGGTTTGTAAAAATGAATGATACCTTCGCAAATATTATTGCTAAACAAAGCAGGATAATCTATAATAACATCTGAGTTTGGTTGTGTTACAAAAAGTGTATCGTCTAGCAAAGTTGCATTCTTTTTTGCATCAATTATTTCCTGAAATTTCAATTCGTCTTCGTAATAATTATCTGATACCAGCATGGTTTTAGTACTAGTAGTAAAACTTTGCACCACAAAGTATATAATCATGCTCATAAATAGTGCGCTCCCGATTGCTAATTTCCATCCCCAGTTCATAATCTATTTTTGTTTTAATGTTTGTTGTTGCAGACCTGCCAGGTTTTAAAAAACCTGTTAGGTTTATTTTACCGGTCCGATAAATTTCGCGCTGACACTTTGTTTGTTTTCACCGTTCATTATCAAATCTATTTCTATTGTATGTTTTCGTTCTTTAATGTCTTTGGCGTGGTAGAGTACAAAAAATGTCAAATCCTTTTTTGCTGCTTTGGGGATGATTGGGTTTGCCTCGCCCGCCATTTTAATTCGTGCGTTTTTTGCATCGGCTACCAATTTCAAATTTATATCCTCGGTGGTCTTATTTATTATTTTTAAAGAATACAAATTACCAATGGTATCATTTTCCATTTCATAAAATAATTTTCCTGCCGTACGCAAAACCGTTGTTTCCAAATCTTTGCGGCTCATCAATGTAAACGACATGATGCCAATCAGCGCTAATAGTATTGCCGTAAAAACTTTGATGCGTGTCGTAACTGTCAACTTCTTTTTTTGTTGAATACTATTTTCCGAAGCGTAGCGAATAAGCCCTTTTTCATAACCCACTTTGTCCATCATAAAATTGCAGGCATCAATGCAGGCCGTACAATTTACACATTCCAATTGGGTGCCATTTCTGATGTCGATACCCGTTGGGCAAACATCCACGCATTGATGGCAATCAATACAATCGCCCAGATTTTCTTCTCTATTTTTATTAAACTTTCCACGCGTTTCGCCGCGCACATAATCGTAGGCTACAATGATAGAATCTTTATCCATCAGCACGCCTTGCAGTCTGCCGTAAGGACAAATATTGGTGCAAACTGTTTCACGTATGTAGGCATATACGGCATAAAAAACGCTTGTAAAAATGAGCAGACCAATCAACACACCAATATTTTCAATAGGTGCGGCTATCATCTTTTGCAGTGCTTCTATGCCCAAAATGTAGGCTAAAAAAGTATTGGCAATTAAAAATGAAAGCAGAAAAAATAAACTGTGCTTCGCTCCTTTTTTAAATATTTTTTCACGGTCCCATTTCTGACGATCTAGTACTTTTTGTTTTCCCATATCGCCTTCTATAAAATATTCTATCCGCCTAAAAACCATTTCCATAAAAATAGTTTGTGGGCAAACCCAACCACAAAAAACCCGACCAAAAACAAGCGTAAATAAAATAATGAAAACAATAAAAATCAACATCCCCAAACCGAAAATAAAAAAGTCTTGCGGCCAAAACATTTTTCCGAAAATAGAAAACTTTCCTTCTACCACATTAATCATCAGCATGGGGTTGCCGTTGATTTTTATAAAAGGCGCACCAAAGAAAAACAACAGATACACATATGAAACATACTTGCGCAGATTGTATAATTTGCCAAACGGTTTTTTTACAAAAAGCCACAAACGCTTCCCCGAATCGTGATCAACGTTTGATACTTTATCTCTAAAGTCTTTGGCTTTTTCTATGGCGTTTTCTGATGGCAAAATGTTTAATTGTTGATTTGTTTATGCGTTTATTTGTTACTTATTGCTGCCCTCAAAAGCATTATTTACTAATGCGTATTGTATAATCATGGTTCACTAAATTTAATCCGGCGTCAAAGGGTTTGCTAATTGCTTTTTCGCATCGTGGAT
>JBBSPP010000142.1:0-7172 GCA_038258625.1 Chitinophagales bacterium | reverse complement strand
TTGGCGTACCGACTGTTGCTGGAGAAACTTTTTTTGATGAAAGTTATAATACCAATCCGCTTGTAAATGCTATGAGTATTGGAATAGCTCAAGTGGGCAAAACGCTTTCGGCAATTTCTTATGGTGTGGGCAATCCTGTTTTTATTGTGGGTAGCGATACCGGTAAAGACGGCATAGGTGGTGCTTCATTTGCGAGTGCAGATATTAGCGAAGACAGCGCAAAAGATTTACCGGCTGTACAAGTTGGTGATCCGTTTCAAGAAAAAAAATTAATGGAAGCCTGCATGGAGTTGTTGGAGACCGATTGTATTATAGGCATGCAAGATATGGGTGCAGCAGGCATTGCTTGTAGCACCAGCGAAATGAGCGCCAAAGGCGAGCATGGCATGAAAATAAATCTCGACAAAGTACCAACGCGTCAGGACGATATGCTAGCCTGGGAAATGCTGTGCAGCGAAAGCCAAGAGCGCATGTTAGTAGTAGTAAAAAAAGGCCAAGAAGAACACATGATTCGCATTTTTGATAAATGGGATATTCACTGCGAAGAAATTGGTGAAGTAACAGAAGGTGATAATTTGGAGTTTCATCACAAGGGTGAAATTGTGGCAAACCTTTCAGCCGACCATTTAGTGTTGGGTGGTGGTGCGCCAGTTTATGACAGAGAATACAGCGAGCCAAAATATATGGAGCAGATCAATGCTTTTGAAATAAATAAAATAAAAGAGCCAACAGATTTAAAAGCTACTGCAAAACAGATGATGGCACTGCCAAATATTTGTAGCAAAAGCTGGGTCTATAACCAATACGACAGCATGGTAGGCACGGCAAATGCTAGCACAAACGCACCAAGCGATGCCGCTATGTTGCGCATAAAAGGCAGCGACAAAGGAATTGCCGCCAGTGTAGATTGCAATAGTCGGTTTGTATATGCCAACCCAAAAGTAGGAGGATTAATTGCCGTGAGCGAATGCGCGCGAAATATTTCTTGTACGGGTGCGTTGCCTTTGGCCATTACAAACTGCTTAAACTTTGGCAATCCGTATAACCCAGAAGTGTATTTCCAATTTGTAAAAGCATTGGAAGGCATGAGCGAAGCTTGTATAAAATTTGATACCCCAGTAACGGGTGGTAATGTAAGTTTTTATAATCAAAGCCCAGACGGTGCGGTGTACCCCACTCCTACAATAGGTATGATTGGTTTGCTCGAAGATATTGAAACGCGCATGACGCTTGATTTTAAAAATGAAGGTGACTTAGTTTATATCATCGGCACATCGCGCAACGATATTAATAGCAGCGAATATTTGTATAATATTCATAATGTAAAATTTAGCCAAACACCACATTTTGATTTGGAAGAAGAATTTGAAATTCAAAAAATCACGCGTGAGCTGATTGCCAACAAGCAAATAAACAGTGCGCATGATGTAAGCGATGGTGGGTTATTTGTAAGCTTAGTAGAAAGTGCCAAAGAGCGCAACCTTGGTTTTGATATTTCATGCAAAGAAGGAATTCGCAAGGACGCCTTCCTTCTTGGTGAGAGCCAATCGCGGATTATAGTTTCTGTTTCGGCTAATATGCAAAGTGATTTTGAAGGTGCTTTGGGTGACATTAATTTTGAAAAAATAGGTAATGTAACCAGCGGCGCAATTAAAGTTGATAACGAAGCTTGGGGCGATGTGCAAGATTTTGTAACGCCTTGGGCTGTTGCTTTGGAAGAGGCGTTAGCCTAAAGTTCAACTCGAATAGTTTTTAAGGAGACTCAATCAATTTGAGTCTCTTTTTTAATTTCTGATAGACATAAAAAAAGGCTTCCAAACGGAAGCCTTTTTAAAATTATTTAAAAGAAAAAAACTACTTTTTATCCGCCCCTTCAATCAACACAACGGCCTTATTGTTATTCATTTCGAGGAAACCCCCTTTGATTGTATAATGCTCCGTATTAGTTTTATCAAGCAGAATTTTCATTTCGCCTTCACCAAGTGCAGCAACTATCGGTGCGTGCTTATCTAGGATTTCAAAGTAACCAGAAACGCCTGGTAGGTAAACACCATAAACCTCGCCTTCGTAAATTTTTTCCTCTGGGGTTAATATATCTAATCTCATATTTTTTAGTATTTTGTAGTGAGTAGTGAGTAGTGAGTCTTGATACTCGCTACTGTTTACACGATACTCAATTAAGCTTCCGCCTGCATTTTTTTACCTTTTGCAATTGCGTCGTCAATGTTACCTACAAGGTTAAATGCTGCTTCAGGATAATTGTCAACTTCACCATCCATAATCATATTGAAACCTTTGATAGTTTCTTCAATAGGAACCAATACACCTGGCAAACCAGTAAATTGCTCTGCAACGTGGAACGGCTGTGAAAGGAAACGTTGTACACGACGCGCACGACTAACCGCCAATTTATCTTCTTCGCTCAACTCATCCATACCGAGGATAGCGATAATATCTTGTAATTCTTTATAGCGTTGCAAAAGCATTTTTACATCCTGAGCACATTTGTAGTGCGCTTCACCAACGATATCTTCTGTCAAAATTCTTGAAGTAGAATCCAATGGATCCACCGCAGGGTAAATACCCAAATCGGCAATCTTACGAGAAAGTACCGTAGTTGCATCCAAGTGAGCAAATGTTGTTGCTGGAGCCGGATCCGTTAAATCATCCGCAGGAACATATACCGCTTGTACAGAAGTGATTGAACCATTTTTAGTAGAAGTAATACGCTCTTGCATTAGTCCCATCTCAGTTGCTAAAGTTGGTTGGTAACCCACCGCTGAAGGCATACGACCAAGAAGTGCCGATACCTCAGAACCTGCTTGTGTAAAACGGAAAATATTATCAACGAAGAAAAGGATATCTTTTCCTTGCCCTTCGCCATCGCCATCACGGAAATACTCAGCCACCGTCAAACCGCTCAAAGCCACACGCGCACGTGCTCCTGGTGGTTCGTTCATTTGACCAAAAACGAAGGTTGCTTTACTTTTTTCCAACCCTTTAATATCCACTTTGCTCAAATCCCAGCCGCCTTCTTCCATGCTGTGCTTAAAATCTTCGCCATAGTTCATAATGCCAGCTTCAATCATCTCACGCAATAGGTCATTCCCCTCACGTGTGCGCTCGCCCACACCAGCAAATACCGACAGACCACCATGGCCTTTGGCAATATTATTAATCAACTCTTGAATCAATACTGTTTTACCTACACCAGCACCACCAAATAATCCAATTTTACCACCTTTTGCATACGGCTCAATCAAATCAATTACTTTGATACCTGTAAAAAGTATTTCCGAAGCTGTGCTCAAATGTTCAAATGCAGGAGGCTGTGCGTGAATGGGGCGACCACCCACCTTGCTAGGCTGAGGTAAACCATCAATCGCATCGCCAGTTACATTAAATAAACGCCCTTTAATATTTTCGCCAATTGGCATCGCTATCGGCGCGCCAGTATCAACTACGGTCATGTTGCGCGTCAAGCCCTCGGTACCTTCCATTGCAATGGTGCGTACGCTATCTTCGCCAAGGTGCTGCTGCACTTCTAGTACAAGAGTTGTACCGTCCTGACGAGTAATTTCTAAAGAGTTTAGGATTTGCGGAAGCTCGCTGCCTTCAAAGCTAACGTCGATTACCGCTCCAATAATTTGTTTTATTTTACCTGTATTTGCCATTGTAAATAGGTGTTTTTATAAATGTGGCGCAAAAGTATAGTCCCGAAAGGTAAAATGGCCATATTCAAATGATAAATATCTAAGTATTTTGTTACTGCTTGGGGTTGTTCACAGTTAATTCCCAAAATTAGTATTTAGTGCCGTGTACCGAGTAGCAAGTACTGCCGCACGAGAAGCCTGCGCTTTGGCTCACGCCTCATTCTCGCGCTAGTTGATTGTTCACAGTTTATTGCCATTTTTTACCAATCACGCCCAATTAGCATCCTCACCACCTAACATAGAGGCCTTGTTAATACAAATTACACGCCATCATATTTTCAATTTTTTATTTTACATTTAAAAAAATATTTTTTTACCAAATAAAAAAACCAACCATCATGAAACTAAAAACCAACACAAAACTCACCGCCGCTCTCACCACAGCCCTATTTATAGCCTGCTGCTTTTGCGCCTGCGACAAAAAAATAGACGAACCTATTGAGCCACAACCGCCCAAGGCAGGCGGCATTTACGCAGCTTACACCTACGGCCCGCAACACCGCAACCGCAAAGCCACCTTTTGGAAAGATGGCGCAGAGACTGACTACACCACCTACATTATAGACTCCAACAATACAACTAGCAGCAAGCTATACATAGGCGGCGTGGCCGTAGCCCCAAGCGGCGATGTATATGTATCGGGCTGCGAGTGCCTCGGTGGGCTGGATGTTTATAATATATTAAATGGCAAGTGCCACACCGCGCTATGGAAAAACGGTATAAAACAAAACCTCAATAGCACGCCGGGCGACCTATGGTATGTAGATGAAGACGATAATTTTCTCAGTGTAAATGACAAAGGCGATGTATTTGTTTTTGGCATGAATGGCAATTATAAAAATTATACCGTATGGAAAAACGGGTCAATCCTATACAATATGCCCGATGTAGTGCGCATGAATGATTTTTTTGTAAGCGGCAACGATGTATATGTTACCGCCGATAGCTCGGCAGGCTATGGCAAATACACCCTTTGGAAAAACAATGTGGTGCAAACCATAGCCAACAATGGCAGCCGCCCGCAGTCCATCTATGTATCTTCCTCTGGCGATGTATATCTGGGGCTTTTTAATGGCAAAATACTCAAAAATAATATAGAGCAAACCCTCGCCACGCCAGGTGGCGAGCAGGCCAAAGATATTGCTGACATTACCGGCTCCGGCACCGACGTTTATGTATTAGGCAGAAGCGCCGCCAATGGTGTGGGCCGCACCGTAATCTGGAAAAACGGCGCAGAGCTATACCACCTCACCTACAACAAACCCAACAGTTCCGTAAAAGCTTACAACCTTTTCGTAGCCGGCACGGATGTGTATGCCTATGGTATTGCCAGCTACGGCAGTACCGATGCCGTGGTAATTTGGAAAAACGGCGCAGAGTACAAAACGCTGCACGAAGACGCCACGGGTGGTATTGTAGATGCCCGTGCTTTTTATGTGCGTTAGACGATAAAAATAGTATTTAGTACATAGTATGTTCGTGGTTTTGGCTAGAGGGTGTTAATTATCTATATCGCCCAGCTCTTCTTTCAGCGCGGCATCTCTTAGCACTTTGAGTTCAAGGTACATTTCTTCGGCTTTTTTGTCGCCTTGCTTGGCGAGGTTTTTTAGATGAAAATATTGCGTTTCCGTAGCATCTCGCAATCGTTGGCTGCGGGCAGACTGGGAGAGTATAAGGTAATCAGCAATTTGTTTGAGAGCAGCCTGTAGCTGCACGAACATTTTATTATCTTCTAAGCTTAGTTTTTCTCCTTGCGCTTTGATGCCTGTAAGTTTTGTTATAAAAGGCAAAAGATCGTTGAAAATTTTTAGCATTTTATCATCTTGGTCTCCGTGCTTTTCAACACCTAAATCTTTTATATCTTTTATTGCTTTATCTATCTCTTGGCGGCGTGCTTCGCGCTCATGAAAATCTTGTAAATCTGCCATGGTGTAAATTTATTTCTTTTTTAAAACTAAACAAAATGTAATGAAAAATACCGCACGAGATGCCTGCGATATGACTCACGCCTCATTCTCGAGCTAGGGTTTTCGGAGCAGAGTTTTTCGGTTTATAGGGTTGCCCGTATTCATTATGGCTGATGTTAGCTCTCGTTTTTAGTGGTACCATCTATCTTTCAATTGTTGGTATTTAATATCTGGGTTCTCATCTTTAGTCCAATAAATAAGACCTAATCGCACATCTAAAAAGCCCCAAAGTCCGTAGTATATTTCATTCTCTGTTTTCGTAATCATGTAAACATCTAATTTTCGCCTAAGTTCTATAAGGTTATCTTTTTCAACTACGGTTAGAAGGCTGTCCTTGTCTGTAATATCATCGTTCATTATATGAATCTCACCAGTCTTATTACTCAAAATACTATTTACTTCATTAAGCTCATTACTATTTGAGTTTATGAAAATTAAATATGAAGTATTAATTAAAAATTGTTCGCTCAATGCTAGAATTGCAATCGCAGATAGAACGACAAGTGTCCAAAGTATTTTGGATTTAGCAGTTTCTTTACTAAACAGAATGGCAAGAAAGAAAATTGTCGAAGTGAGAAGTCCGCTGGTAAGTAATAATTGATAAGTTCCTTGAGCTCGCCCAAAGAATAGGAAACTAAAAACCGTTGACAATAATCCTAAAATCAGTCCAATATATTTAATTTTTATTGACATTATTAAATGAGAGCTAACATCTGTATATACGCAACTCCAAATAAGCGCAATACAGCTATTGTTCACCAAATATACTCGAAAATGCCTTAAACACTAGGTAGAGACCTTTTTATACGTTTAATTCCGTTTACACACTTTTCCCACCCCAAAAAAATTACTCCACCGCCAGCTGCGCTTCCAAGTCTGCAATTTCCTCCTCCGTCATATTTTTTAGCTTTTCCAGGAGGCGGGATGGGTTGCGGGGCGCTATTTTGTTGAGGTGGTGGCCGGGCGGTATGGCCTCTTCTACCTGGCGGGTGGTGTTGTTTTTCTTGTCTTTGCGCGAGGCCGGCACCCACTCAAACAGCTCATTGGGCGTGCAATTGATGGCCTTGCATATAATATTAATGTGCGTTAGCGCTAGGCGTTTGGTTTTGTTGGTGAGTAGGCGGTGCGCCATGGTGTGGCTTATGCCGCGCTATACCAGCCATTTGTAGGGGTAGCGAGCGCCTTTTTGAACCAATAATTCGTTTATACGTAGGTTAATCATAGGTAAGTTATTAAAAATTAAAGTTTTGTATCAAAAAATTGTATCCGGCTTAGTTAAAAATGCAGTGTAATACTAAAAAAATGTACCTGAGCAGTTATAAAAAGTAATTGAGTGACATAAAAAAACAACCTAGTACTCCAAAACCAAAGGTAGGTGCTCTAAAATTATTTTTTGGTAACACTCCTATTCATTTTTATAACACTAGCATTAATTTTTATAACACTAACGTTCATTTTTATAACACTAGTATTAATATTTATAATACTCACG
>JBBSPP010000141.1:0-7189 GCA_038258625.1 Chitinophagales bacterium | reverse complement strand
TGCTTTTTGCAAATCATTGCTGCAGCGGTTGGTAAATTGTGTGAGGCGTACATACGCAATATCTTTTCCGCTACCCACCATGCCAGCATACGGCACGCTGCTTACTTTTATTTTGCCACGGGTAACTGTTTTTACACTTTCTGTTTTTGTAAAAGCATCACGTATAGTCAGTTTTACATCCGTATCGGGCGCGCCTTTCAAAAAATCACTTACATCAGAAACTGATTTTCCTTTAATACTTTTTCCATCCACTGCAATGATCATATCACCGGCTTTGATGCCAGCTTTTAGGGTTGGGCTATTTTCGTACGGTTGGTCAATGACTATATAATCGTCTTTTTTTATTACGGTGCTGCCAATGCCGCCATACTCGCCTGTGGTACGGATGCGGTAGTCTTCAATATCGTCTTCGCTTATATAATTTGTGTAAGGGTCTAGCTCGTATAACATAGCGTCAATACCTGTTTTCATTGCTTTGCCGGGTTCTATGGGATCTACATAGCTTTCGTTTAGCTCTTTGAAAAGCGAGGCAAAAACTTCTAGATTCTTAGAAATTTCAAAATAAGAATCATTGTCTGTAGAGGTAGATTGCGCTTGGATTGTAACCGGCGAAAAGAAAATAATGACGGCGATTACACTTAAAAATTGTTTCATGGAATAAAAAATATGTTGTTGCAATTTACGTTCGCACTGCGTACTATTAATTTTTTTTATGCAAAGTGTTGTGTTAAAAATATTGTTCGAGCAAACGGTTTAGGGGGTTTAAGAAGATGTTTAGATGGTTCGGGTTTTATTTTATTCTATTTGGAAAAACAATTATTATAAAAAATGCAGACTGTAAATTCGTAGGCAAATGAAATTTTGGATTGCCTCGGGAGTTTTTGTTGTAGCTTCCTTTATAGTTTTTTTTAAACTGCCTAGTTCTAGATTTATGGCCGTGGAAGTTTTGGACTTGGCAAGTTTTTATATAGATCCGCAGCAAGAAATTAAAAATTTATACAATCATTATCCTGCCGAGGATATGCAAGAAGCAAAGCGTTGGATAGCAAAATATAAAATGGCCGATACCAATACGCAACAGTATATTTTTAATGTAACCGATGCACTGCGGCAATTTGAAAATGGAGAAATAACTGCCTCAGAAAATTATGGCGGTCGAGTATTTGAATCAATTAAAAATTCAAAAGCACAAAATATAAATACAGATTGTGGTCAGTTTACAGATTTTGTAAGTGTGTTTATGATGGCGGGCAACGTGCCATTCAGAAGGATAGACGCGCATGGGATACCCGATACGGCCATTGGGGCTCATTCTTTTCAAGAAATTTTTATACAAGAAAAACAACAATGGGCTTTTTTGGATATTACGAATGATAAAATATTACTGCATGATGAAGCCGGCAATTTCCTTACGGTGGCTGATGTTTTTACACGAGTTAAAAACCAAGACTTTTCTGGCGTGGGTATTTATTCTTTTTCCCTACAAAATAAAAAACCAATTCCTTGGGCCGAAAATATTAAAGAGGAAAAAGAATGTTTTGACCCCAGCATTATGCTACTATACTACACCACTAATGACGTAGAAACTGCCTATAATGGCGTCATGCGTTTTCGTCGTTATTTTTTATTTTATGATTGGGTACGTACATTTCATAATCCTCACCCCACTAATAATTTTTGGTATTTTACACGATTAGCATTTTTATATATGGGCGTATTATTAGGTTTGGTTGCCATCTCAAAATTTGTAGTGAAATTATTTTCACGCCCAGTATAATTTTTTGCTCAAAAAAATTATGGTACGGGATCGTAGCCGTGCCCGCCCCATGGGGCGCAGCTCAGCAATCGTTTTATGCTAAGCCAAAATGCTTTTGCGTTATTATATTTCTTAAATGCTTCGAGGGCATATTCGCTACAGGTGGGCGTATATCTGCATTTAGCTGGCCCCATCAAGGGCGAGAGTATGGCTTGATATACCTGAATAAGAAAAATGAAGACTTTAGCCATTTTTAATAATTTGATCTATAGCCGCGCCGATTGATTCGTAAAGTTTAGGATAAGGAATCACAGCCGTTTTTTGATACATAAACAGCATATTGAGGTGTTCATTTTTTTCATGGCATAGTGGCAACAGTTGTTCTCGCTGTAAACGAAAAGCTTCGCGGCTGAAGCGTTTTAGTTTGTTGCGCGTTACGGCTTTGCCAAACTTTTTTTTGGGTATTGCAAACGCAACTCGTACAGGGGCAACGGTGGGTGTACCCCAACTATAATATACTTTATATGGTGCCAAAAAAAACGCTCGTCCTTGTTGGATGAGCGTTGTAATTTCAGTTGAGTTTTTTATACGTTCGGTAGCTGTCAGCGTTGCACGCGGCATACTATTTCACATATTGTTTGTCAGAAACAGTTAATTTATGACGGCCTTTTTTGCGGCGCGCCTGTATCACTTTTCTACCACCTACTGTAGCCATGCGTTTACGAAAACCGTGAACTGACATTCTACGTTTTCTGTGCGGTTGGTATGTACGTTTCATATTGTGTAATTTTTAAAAGGACGGCAAATGTAACCGGAAGTAATTGAATTGCCAAAAACTAATAGTATGAAATGCAATTTTATTTGATGACTGTTTATTTTTATTAAAACGTCTCGTATTTTTTGCCCACATACGTTATTTGCGATGTAACGGATGTCGTTCTGTTTCGGGTAGTAATCATCATTGTCAGATTATCTCCATTGAGGCTGCCCTCACCACGATAGGTAATGCTATCAATTATTTGCTCGGGTATGGTAAGCGCATTTTCGCGCACATTGCCGCGCAGTTCTATGCTAGAATCCTTAATGCTATAGAAGTTTACAATATTCCGCTCCAAGGTGTTAGCGTACATATAAATGGTATCATCGTCATTAAAAGGCACAGGGTTATTACTAAAAAGCTCAGTACGCACCATATCGTAGTGCGAGGCAAACTTTTCATTAATTGGCGTTTGACAACTGTCGCCCTCGTAGCCTAGTTTGCATTGGCACATCCCGCGGTCACACACACCTTCATTTTGGCAAGTAATGGCGCGCGCTTTACAGGCATCGTACTGACAACTTTGCCAAGCAAAAGAGCTAATGCACAGTATCAAAATAGTTGAAATAATAGTATTCCTTTTCATATTTCTTTTTATTTATGGCTTTTGTAATCGCTCACCGTTAAATATGCAAGTGAAGGTACCCAAGTTGTTTTTTTCGGTGATAAATAATGTAATAATTGTACCCGAATCTACATATCCCAAACCCGTATATGTGGAGCCATTAATAGTTTTTTCTTTGAATGTAACATCAGTATTGAGTATTTTTCCTTCTAGAGCAATATTCTGTGCAAACAAATCATACACCAAAATATCATCGGGGCCAAGACCTACATTGGGCGAAATGACAATGCTTTTATTGGTTACAGGGTTACCATCACAGCGCTCTGTGCCATCCCAAGTACCAATAAATTTTTCGTACATTTTGAATTCGCATAAACCACCTTCAAAGCCCGTGGCACAAACGCATTCGCCATCTCGGCATACACCACCATTTTTACAAATTCGGTCATTACACGGGTCGTTGCACGAACTTATCATTGTGGATAATGCTATTCCAAAAAACAGAAACGCCGCTCCTACAACTATTTTCCAAGATTTCATATTGTTAATATATTAGTAACAAACATAAGAAATACTAGCTAAAAGAAGCTAGCAATCTGTTATTTTTTTAATGGATTCCAACCCTGCGCTTCAAGCGGCATTTCGCTGCCCGATTTGGTTATCAGTTTGCGACCATTTTCGGCTTTGGTAATATGCCCAATAACCGAAATTAGTTCCGTACTCGTAATTTTTTCATAATCAGCCTGTGGAATGGTAAACAGCAATTCATAATCTTCGCCACCATTTAAGGCAGCCGTTACACTCGCCAATTTCAAATCCATCGCCATTTTTTGGGTATCTATATGTACTGGTATTTTATCTTCATACACGGTGCAACCTACTTTTGATTTTGTGGTTATGTGAAAAAGTTCTGAGCTTAATCCATCACTTATATCCATCATTGCCGTTGGTTTTATTTCGTTTTCACTGAGCCATTTAATAATATCGCGCCGCGCTTCAGGCTTCATAAATCGCTCCATAATATATTCATGACCTACTAATTCTGGTTGAATTTCAGGATTGTCGAGATATATTTTTTTCTCCCGCTCCATCAGTAACAACCCCATAAATGCACCACCTAAATCCCCGCTTACACAAATTAAATCATTTTCCTGCGCGCCACTGCGGGCTATGTATCCACTTTCGTTTACCTCGCCAATTGCAGTTACACTTATAATCAATCCTTTTTGCGAACTTGTAGTATCGCCGCCAATCAAGTCCACGCCATATTCGCTGCACGCCAACTGTACGCCCTCATACAAATCCTCCAAAGCCTCTACAGAAAACCGATTGCTGATGGCCATGCTAAATGTAATTTGCGTTGGCTCGGCGTTCATGGCATAAATATCTGACAGATTTACGATAACACTTTTGTAGCCTAAATGTTTTAGGGGTAAATAGCTAAGGTCAAAATGCACACCCTCCACCAACATATCGGTGCTCACAACAATTTGTTTTCCAAAATTTTCTAGCACTGCACCATCATCGCCTATACCCAAAATGGTGGACGCATTATGTGTTTCAAAGTTTTTGGTGAGCTGGTCAATTAGCGCAAATTCGCCTAGTTGGCCAATGTCGGTTCGTTCTTGTTCAGGATTTTCTGCCATGAGCGCAAAAGTAGGAATTCGCAATTAGCGAAGTGTGATAAGCGTCCAAAATTTCATAAGCGGTGGTGAGTAGTCTATTTTTTTTGATAAGTAATGAATGCGGCAACTATTCGCTATTCGCTATTCCCTATTCGCAAAAAAAAAATACCTTTGCCCATCCATGAATTTAGCAAAAAATTATTCGCCCCAAGAAAGTGAAAATAAGTGGTACAGCCATTGGAACGAACAAGGGTATTTTACCTCCGAGCCCAATGATAAAGAAGCCTATACTATAGTTATGCCGCCGCCAAACGTAACAGGGATATTGCACATGGGTCATGCGCTCAATAATTCGGTGCAAGATGTGCTGATTCGTTTTGCCAAGCTAAAAGGCAAAAATACTTGCTGGGTGCCCGGCACCGATCATGCTTCGATAGCTACAGAAGCCAAGGTAGTGGCTATGCTAAAAGAGCAGGGGATTGACAAAAATAATTTGACCCGCGAGGAGTTTTTGGAATATGCTTTTGAATGGAAAGAAAAATATGGTGGCATCATTTTGCAACAGCTAAAAAAATTGGGTTGCTCGTTGGATTGGAATCGGGTAAATTTTACAATGGACGACCATTATTACAGTGCTGTAATTGATGTTTTTATTGACCTTTATAATAAAGGAAAAATTTACCGTGGTGTAAAAATGATCAATTGGGATCCGAGTGCAAAAACGGCTTTGGGCGATGAGGAAGTGATTCACAAACAGGTAAACAGCAAACTAGTTTATATAAAATACCCAATGGTTGATGATGCTACTAAGCACATGACGATTGCCACTGTACGACCAGAAACTATTCTAGGCGACGTAGCAATTGCCGTTCACCCCGATGATCCTCGCTATAAAGATTTGGTAGGTAAAAAATGTTTTGTCCCCCTAATCAACAGAGAAATTCCAATTATAGCCGATGATTATATTGATATAGAATTTGGTACAGGTTGCTTAAAAGTGACCCCTGCGCATGATATTAATGATTTTAATATTGGGCAAAAACACAATCTTGAAGTGATAGACACGCTCAACGAAGATGGTACCATGAGCGAAGCGGCCCAGCTTTATATTGGTCAAGATAGATTCGCTGTGCGCAAGCAAATCGTAAAGGATTTAGAGGAAAAAGGTTATGTACAAAAAGTTGAAGATTATCAAAACCAGGTAGGATTTAGCGAGCGTACGGATGCCGTTATTGAGCCACGCCTAAGTATGCAATGGTGGTGCGATATGAAAGAAATGGCCGCGCCCGCCTTGGACGTTGTGATGAATGATGAGATAAAATTTTATCCTGCAAAATTTAAAAACACCTACAAGCATTGGATGGATGGCGACAATATTAGAGATTGGTGCATAAGTCGGCAGCTTTGGTGGGGGCAGCGCATTCCAGCGTACTACGATAATGCAGGCAATACCGCAATTGCAAAATCAAAAGAAGAAGCGTTTGAGCAATTAAAAATAAAAAATTCGACATTAAAAATTGACGAAGTAAAACAAGACGAAGATGTTTTGGATACTTGGTTCTCATCCTGGCTTTGGCCGTTGGAGGTTTTTGGTTGGAATAAAAATAAAGAAAATAACCAAGAAATAGATTATTATTATCCTACCGCTACCTTGGTAACGGGGCCTGATATCATTTTCTTTTGGGTGGCGCGCATGATTATGGCGGGCATGGAATACAAAAATAAAATTCCGTTTCAGCAGGTTTATTATACCGGCATTGTGCGCGATAAGCAAGGCAGAAAGCTCAGCAAGCAATTGGGCAATTCACCCGATTTGTTGGAGTTGATTGAAAATCATGGTGCGGATGCCGTACGCTTTGGCGTGATGATAGCGGCGCCCGCTGGCAATGATTTATTGTATGATGAAAGCGGTATTGAGCAGGGCAGAAATTTTATGAATAAAATTTGGAACGCGCTCAAGCTTATTAAAATGTTTGAAGAAAAAATTGGCGAAGGAGATTTAGACAAAACAAGTTTTGCGCATGTATGGTTTGAAAATAAAATGGAAGCGGTAAAAAAAGATGTTGAAAAAGACCTTGCCCAATTCAAACTTAGCGAAGCATTGAAGAAAATTTATTCTTTAATATGGAATGACTTTTGCAGTTGGTACCTCGAGTTTATTAAACCACCTTTTGAGGGTACTATCAGCAAGCAATCTTTGTCATTAGCCAAATCTTTTTTTGACGAATTACTCAAAATGTTGCATCCTTTTATGCCATTTGTAACCGAAGAAATTTATCATCAACTTATTGAGCGCCCTGAGGGAGATGATTTAATGACGAGATCCTTGTTTGATGCCCGAGGTTTTGATACTACTGTAATTGAAGAAGGTGCGTTGCTACAAGCCATTATTACTCAAGTGCGCGATGCACGGGTAAAAAATAAAT
>JBBSPP010000140.1:0-7199 GCA_038258625.1 Chitinophagales bacterium | reverse complement strand
CGTTTGCCTTAAATGATTTGGCTTTTAAGGCAGATAATCGTTTCCAAGAACTGAGCGAACATGCCGATGCACAAAATGATATTGCCTACCTCGAAACATTTTTTGATAGCTTTATAAAAAACAGCGGCGGCATAACCGACCCCGAAGAAATAGAACGACTAAAACGTAAAAAAGAAGCCAAGAAAAAGAAAGGAAACACCTACGACCACACCCGCGAGCTGATAGCACAAGGAATGACCTTGGAAGAAATGGCCAAAGAGCGCGGCCTCACCACGGGTACGGTTATTAGCCACCTTTTTGTAATAAATAAAACCACGCCCGACATTGATTTGAATAAATTTAAACCCCGCGAAGAAGTGATAGAAAATATTGCTGTAGCGTCTGCTAGCTTATCCAAAAATCCTGAAAACTTATATCAAGACGGCTCAATGAAATCCTCTCCCATCTATACGCACTTTAATAAAAAATATAGCTACGACGAAATTAAATTGGCGTTGTTGTTTTTTAAGAGTAAAAGTTAAGTTTAGAATATTATGGTTCGTGAGGGCACGAAACACGGGGGAGCCTCAAGCTCGCGCTAGGGGGCATAACTAATTCTCTTTAATCACAAATGGTAAATACTGCTTTTTATTTTCATATTCTTCCATCAGCATTTCTTTAAGAGGTTTGTTATTGCGCATGGCCATATACATAGCACCCTGGGCGCGCAGTAGTCGATCTTTAGTATCTATACCCAAATGTAATTTGTAACATTCCTTTACGCCATTTACCATTTCGTTATACATATTATATTTGGCTCCCTGGTAATTGCTAAAAATAGTGGAAAAACAAAATGCTTCTAATTGAGGTTTGCGAACTTCTTCGGTTTTTTTTATATCATTAATCCCGGCGCATACTTTTGCCTCGTAGTATCCATCCTTATCAATGCCTATGATGGAGAAAAATTTAACAGCAATGTTCACTAAATAATTGGTCGAAAAAGTATCAGGAATAAAGGCTGCTTTATTTGTAGTGGGTTGGCAAAATTTGTTCATTACGTTATTAAAAGTGGTGTCTTGTTTCATAGCATTGATAAATGCGTTTTGTAAAGATTCGCTCGTAGTATTTTTTAGTAATTCGGCATCCTTACTATAATCCCAAAAATTGCTAAGAAGGTAATTAATATACTCTAAATTGTTGCTGAATAAAATTTCAAAACAATCTCCTTTTTTTAATTTGTTTATTTTTTTGTCCAAAAACTCTCTCTCTCCATACGTTACTTTTTCGGCTGTAAATATTGCAGCATATTCGTTTTGAAGGTTACAGGATTTTTGAGCAAAACAATTATTTGCACAAAGCGCAAGAGCTATAAGAACAATAATTTTTTTCATTGCTCAAATATACTTTCATTCTATATAGAAAAATGTCAATTTCGCCGTGGTTGGTGTTATCACCAACCACCCTCCGCATAAAAAATCCTGAAAACCTTTATCAGGATGGGGGTATAAAATCGTCGATTATTTATGCGCACTTTAATAAAAAATATACCTACGACGAAATTAAATTGGCGTTGTTGTTTTTTAAAAGTAAAAGTTAGGAATTGCTTTTTGCTTGTACTAACGCTTTGTAAGAGTTGCTTAGGCGGTTTATGATTTGTTGTGTTGCCAGCATTGAGTATAGATAATGTTGTGGGCTTTATTCATTCTTTGGGAGGTCGAAAAATGAATTCTCTAACTGTTTGTAATCTATAGATTGAATTTCATAAATGTAATCATACATTGGAAAATCATAATTAATAAATTTTGTAATCATGGCTCCATCGGTGAATTTATAGAAACTAGACGATTGTGAATTGCAAGCATAAAATTTCGGGTCAAGTTTTATACTATCGGTATAATAATATTCTCCAATTAATTCGTCATTTTTAAAATGCATAATGAGTTTAGATTTAATACCAGCGATCATAACTGTCATATCAGATTTGACGTATTTATCTTCATTTTCAGTTTCTTCGCAAAGGTTATATTCTATAACTTTGGTCTTCACAACTTTTGATTTATCTGCATCCTGAGGCATCTTGAAATATGTCTTACCATCTTTCTCGTAAGTCATTGGCTTGTCAGTGACAAAGTAACTTGTGTCTTTTCTCTTGTCACTCTTTTTTAGAAATCCTAAATTATTTTCATAATCTTCAATTTGCCAATCGAGTTGGCCGTCAGCCGCATCGGGAATTTGAACTTTCTTAAATCGATCATTATAAAATTCTTTTTGAACTATAGGAGGGAAGAGCTGCTCCGAAGTTCCTTTCACAAAGTAGATGTTATTTATCATTAACTCTCCTTGAAATGATTGTCCATTCACACCAATAGAACTCAAAAAAATCGCCGTTATAATAATTATGTATTTCATCAGGTGCTTTTTATTGCCACAACATTCCGCATCTACGCCCCGCATATCTACAAATGTTTCATCAAATATAAGCTATAGGTCAAAGAAAAGAACTCGCAAGGCTAACCTTTCCCCTAAAACCACCCAACAAATCACTATCCCCTATCACTTTTCACTTATCCCCTAAATAAATTGCCCTTCAAACACCCAAACTCAATAAAATTGGGTCATTGAAACATATTTTTACCTCATTGAAACAGAATTTCACCTCATTGAAACGATATTTCTTTTTATTGAAAAATTATTTATACTCATTGAAGTAGAATTCTACTATTTTGAATGTAAAAGCAAACTAATTGAACCAATAAATAATCTCATTGAATGAAAAACTAATCTTTTAACAAAAAAAATTATACAATATTCAATACATTTTTTAAATTCACACGACCAAAACAATCATTATATGGCACAAGAAATCACCATCAAATTCCATTTTAGCTACGCCGAACTTGTAGCGCAGGTACTCGAAAAACAAACTTTCTTGGATCGCGACCAAGCCGAGCTAGAACCACGAGGCGTAACGGCCGATCGGCTTACGCGGCTCAATGATTTGTTCACCAACTTTCGTGATGTAACGCCAGACGAGGTGTACCTCGCCCTCCAAACCGGCGCCACCCAAGCCCGAAATGATGCCCAACGCGACATTGGGGTTATTATGCGCGAGGTAGCCGGCATTGCCGCCAATGTGCTGGGCCCCAAAAGCGCCGACTACCGCACCCTGCGGTACGACCGCGTAGCCACCGCCGAAGCGCCCGAGTTTTTGCTCCTCATTGATACCTTTACTGATCGCATTGAGGCGTACTTACCGCGTTTTGAAAACCGTGGTATCGATGAAGAAACCATCACCAATCTGCGCAGTCAAATAGCGCCTTTTCAGCAAAAAATAAAAGACGTGGACAGCGCCTTTGCCAACCGCGATGTAGCTACCGAAGCCCGCCGCAACGCCGCCAACGCACTATATGATGACATGGCAAACCTCGCCGATATTGCCAAAGTATATTGGGAAAGTCGTAGCGAGGCCAAGTACAACGACTATATAATTTACCACCAAAGCAGCACCGCCCAAAGCCGCAATGGCATGCTCAAAGCCGCCGAAACAAAAACAAGGGAGCTTCACAGCATGACCGCCGATACCAACATTATCATCAAAAACGAAGGCGAAGGCACACTAGAAGCCTACTTTAGTCAGCACACCGACGGCAGCCCAGCTCCCCACGCCGATACAGGCGTTTTTGTAACTATTGAACCGCACGAAAAAGGCACGTTCCTAGCTGCCGAAAACCTCGGCTTCAACCCCGATATTGACGCTATTCATTTTACACTGCGCAATGCAAGTGATGATAAGAGTTTGATTTATCGGGCGCGGATTGAGTAGGTTTGTATTTTTGCCGTTAAGATGAAAGCTTTTTTATTTTTACTTTTTTGCGGACTTTGCTCCCAAAGTATTAGTGCACAACCCAAATTGAGCTGTGACAGATTTATTGAAATCCTCTCCCAAGATTCTGCAATTTCAAACCATTTAGGATTAGCGAACTACACTTATCAAAGTATTGATAGTATAATCATAGTTGATTTAGGTGAAAACATATCGAGAGATTGTTCTAATCATACCATCAACGGTTTGAAAATTTTGTATTATTGGAACAAATTGCCATTTCACACACAACCTTTTAATACTAGAAATTATAAGCGCGTTAATGGTAAAGGTGTATTGGTTTTAGATGTACGAATTGGAACTAACCATGACGGGACAAAAAGACTTTATCATGTTTGGCAAATGAATCACAACCACTCGGTTCATTTTGAGCTTTTTGAAGATTTGAGTTATCAACTTGAAAGTTTAGGAGTTTACTAGTTTTCTTGTGGTATGGTTGGCGGCTCTGCCGATCCACAATAGAAGTAAAAAAAAATTACCTTTGCCCAATGAATTTTTTACCTGAGCTTTTTAAAAATAATTGGAACGAAAAAAACTTTTTTTTGTTGGCTGGTCCATGCGCCGTGGAGGGCGAAAGTATCTGTATGGAAATTGCTGAAAAAATAAAAACAATTTCGGAAAAACTACAAATCCCTTTTGCTTTTAAAGCGTCGTATAGAAAAGCAAATCGAAGTAGCATCAGCTCCTTCACCGGCATTGGCGATCAAGAAGCACTGCGTATTTTAGAAAAAGTAAAAACAACTTTTGACCTACCCATCGTCACCGATATTCATACCAACGAAGAAGCAGCAATGGCTGCAGAGGTGGCGGATATTTTACAAATCCCTGCCTTTCTTTGTCGGCAAACAGAACTTTTACAAGCCGCCGCCGACACTGGCAAAGTAGTAAATATTAAAAAAGGGCAATTTTTAAATGCGCAGTCTATGGCTTTTGCTGCAAAAAAAGTAAGCGATAGCGGCAACCAAAAAGTAATGCTCACCGAGCGTGGCACCACTTTTGGCTACGAAGATTTGGTGGTAGATTATCGTAGCATTCCTATTATGAGAGAAACTGGTTTTCCGGTTTTGATGGATTGTACGCACGCGTTGCAAAAACCAAATCAAACGTCGGGCGTTACTTCTGGGCAGCCTGAGTTTATTAGCACCATTGCAAAATGCGCCATAGCCGCCAGAGTCGATGGTCTTTTTATAGAAACGCACCCCAACATAAAAGAAGCAAAAAGCGATGCCGCCAATATGTTGCCCCTCCAAGAATTGGAAACCCACCTCACAACTTTGGTACGATTAAAAGCCGCACTATAATTTAAATTTTTTTGTATGCCAACAAAAAAAAATCCACTCGAAGGGCTAAAAAAATTTATTCCCGAAAATACGTTTGAGCTTATTGAGCCTTTTTTAAAACAGTATGCTATTCATTTAAAAATTACCCGCCCACGCCGCACAAAGTATGGTGATTATCGACCGCCTCGCCCTGGGCAAACGCATCGTATTAGCATAAACGGAAACTTAAATCCCTATCATTTTTTGCTAACCTTGGTTCACGAAATTGCACATTTAGTTGCTTTTGATAAATATAGTTTCAAAATAAAATCGCACGGCGCTGAGTGGCAAAATACGTATCGAGAATTGCTACAACCTTTTTTGGCTCACCATATTTTCCCGCCCGCACTTTTATCAGCCATAAAAAAATCATTGGTCAGCGTAAAATCAAGCAGTTGTTATGATAGCAATCTGGCTATTGCGCTGCGAGCACATGACGAAAAACCTGTGGGCATTATGATACAAGATTTGGAAATTGGGGCTGTATTTGCCACCACCGATAACCGAAAATTTGAACTACTAAAAAAACGACGCACCCGCTACGAAGCCAAAGAAATAACGAGCCAGAGAGTGTATTTATTTCCTGCATTATACGAGGTAGAAAAACTATAATTTTTTAACATGTTTATATATATTTGTAGGAATGAAAATTTCAGTGATGAAAAAAATATTTCTGCTCAGCGTAATATGTGCTATCGCATTTCAAAGTAGCGCACAGTTCAATTATAAATTTGCCGATGGCACTGTACCCGTAGTAGGCGCGCAATTGGGCGTGGTGGGTGGCGGCCATACCGCCATGCTTTTTAACCGCGATGATGTAGAAACACCTTTTGTAAAAATGCAAACAACCAACTTTACATACTTTGGTGGTCTAGAACATATTCGTTGGTTTTCGCCTCATTTTGGTTTTGGGCAACAAATATTATATTGGAATGGCGGTGCCAAATACGCCGGTCCAGTTGATACTATTAGCGATGAACCACGAACAATTGATGGCACAACGCAACTCACTTATGCAAAAGTTCCCTTACTTTTTTATTGGAAATCATACAGCCGTTGGAAACCCGATCGTAGGTTGCGTGTGAATACTTTTTTTGGACCCTATGCGGCTGTACTGCTTAATACCAAAGAAGAATATGAAATCACTACGCCAGGGCAAGAAGGTAAAGAGAGAGTAGTAATTGGGAAAAATGAAATCACCACTTTTGATAAAGATGGTAAAGAAAACCCAGGCGATAAAACCAAGGCCAATGGAAAAGAGATTTACAAACCGTTTGATTACGGCTTTACAATGGGCGTGGGTATAGAGATTCGACTATGGATGAATACAGTAGTGGCACTTTCTGTACGCACCGATCTTGGCTTGGCAGAGGTAGAGAATAAAGATTTTGGCATTGTGATTTCGAGCGATTATACCTATTTATATAACAAAGACAATTACTCAAAATATATTTCGTATAACTCAACCTTAAATCCTGATTTTGATTATAACCGCAGTACAACTACCAACATGAGTTTTGGTGCACAGCTTTCTATCCGAAAATATATTGGAAATAACTAAACATGAAAAAATTAATACTTAGCACCCTACTATTAGTATGCGTGCACGCAAGCCAAGCCCAACGCGAAGGTCGATTGGGTGTTTACTCGGGCTTAAATTATACCACCCTCATGAATGCAAATGACCTTGCCTTTGGTGATTTTTTACCCACCGTAAAAATGTGCGGCGGCATAGAAGGCAGTTACTACATTACCGTAGGCAAAAAAATTGGTGTAGGGCTGAGCGGGCAGGCTGGTTATTGGAGCTTGGGGCAAAACTACAGAGGTGCCTACGCGGACGGTTCCGAGTACGAAGCTTACTCGCGTTTAAAATATGTGCAAATAGGTATGGGGCTAAATATTAGCACCAACCTGCGCCGCCGTGTTGCATTTCGCGTGATGGGGGGTGCCAATGTTGGTTTTTTGAATAGCTCTCAGGAGCGATATGACCAATTCAGAGTTGATGATCAAAAATTGAT
>JBBSPP010000139.1:0-7256 GCA_038258625.1 Chitinophagales bacterium | reverse complement strand
TCAAATAGATGAGCGCTGGTATATTTTGGAAATTTTGGATACCACGAATTTGTTTAAACTTTGATAATCTTCATTGCAGCAAAACATAAATGTCTATTTGCAACATATAAATAGATATTTCAGCTTTTTTAGTATCATTTATTTTCTACCAACTTTATTTTTGTACTTACTTTCTGCCCTTCCGCATTTTCTATTTCTACAATATATTCTCCCACTGGTAAATAATATTTTTCGTCATCAGCTTTTTTCAAATCCTCTTTGTGATTTTTTAATAATTCGCTTTGCAAACTCAAATCATACGTAATTGTATTCCAACCCTTGGCAGCAAAAAATGATTTCTTATATAATATTTTTTTATTTTTTGACAAAACGCTAAGCGTGCTCTCGCCACCTTTTTCAATAAAAAATTGTACAGGCAATTCATCGGAATTTGGCTCGGCGTAGCTACTCCATTTTTTTCCTAATTGCCCGTTATATTTTTTATCAGCTATTGGCAAAATTGCCAAATCTTCCGCTTTATAATCCTCAATTTTTTGTACTAAATCAAGCGAGGCAATATAAACTGATCGGCCGTGCGTGCCTATTACAATTTCATTTTCTCGTTTTTGAATTGCAATGTCATGCACAGCCACGCGCGGCAGGCCACCCCGCCAAGGCGAAAAACTCTCGCCATTATCTAATGAAACATATAGTCCATTATCTGTGCCCACATAAATTATGGATGTCATTTTGGGGTCTTCTATTATTACATTAATTGGTTCTTGCGGCAGCCCATTTTTTAGCTGTTGCCATGTTTTTCCATAATTGTCGCTTACATATAAATAGGGCGAAAAATCATCATTGCGATACCCATTGAGCGACACATAAATACGCTCTTCCAAATGCTGGCTGGCCACAACGCGGCTCACCCAAAGTCCCTGCGGCAAATTGGTAGAAATTTTTTTCCAAGTATAACCAACATCATCGCTTCGCCACACATTACCATCATCTGTGCCGCTATAAATTAATCCAAATTTTTTAGGGCTTTCTGAAATCGAAGTAAGTGTTCCAAATGGCACATTTCCTTTTTTATTTGTAGTGGTCAAATCTTCGCTCAGTGTTTTTAAGTCACCACCTTTTTGCAACGATCGATGAAATTTATTGCTGCCGTAATAAAAAATATCTTGGTTGTGCTTGCTGAGTAAAATAGGTGTTTGCCAATTAAATCGAAAAGCCGTTTGGCCAATATCATGTATCGGTTTTATATCTATTCTATCACCCTCACCTTTGCGCATATAATTTCCAAATTGATAGCCGAGGTAAATTGTTTTGTTCGTGCGCGTGTCAACTTGTACTTGCATACCATCGCCACCACCTAGACGCTTATAACCGTAGTCACCGCTTTGTAGCCAGCCTGCATTTTCTTTATTTTTACTACTGCCTTTCCATGTGCCATTATCCTGCAAACCCCCATAAACATTGTATGGTGTAGCATTGTCCACCGCCACGGCGTAAAATTGCCCCACGGCGGGCATGTTGCACAAAGTCCAATTTTTGCCCGCGTCATAACTAATATTTACACCACCATCATTGCCCACAATAAGGTGTTTTTCATTTGCGGGATTTATCCAAATTCTATGATAATCGGCGTGCGTATTATCACCGTCTTTTTGTTCAAATTTTTTGCCGCCATCATTACTTTGTAAAATTGGATAGCCTGCAATCCAAACATTATTTTCATCTTTGGGCGACACTGCTATTGTACCAAAATAATATCCATAAGTAAAATATACGCCGTCCAACAATTTATCATTCATCTTTTGCCAAGTCTTGCCGCTATTTTCGGTTCTATAAATTTCCGCACCAATCACGGGCGTTTCGAATAAACTAGCGTCGGCATCAGCTAGCCGCCACTTGCCAATGTCGGTTATTTTGTAGGCTCCTTTTTTTACATCCTCTCGCACGCTCTCCGCTGTATATTTTTCGGGGTAGTCATTTTCTTTTAAAAATTTATTAAGGTCATCGTTTTTTAAATTTAAAAAACCGCTTTCAGTCATTTCTATAAAGTCACTTGCATTTAGTTTTTCATCAGGTTTTTCATCTTGGTGAAAATTATTATCGAGCAAAGCATACAAAACTTTAGGGTTCGATTCGCTAATGGCAATACCTATCCTACCCACGCCGCTGCCCTGCGGAAAACCATTTTTTTTATCAGTTATTTTTATCCAATTCTGACCGCCATTTTCACTTTTCCAAATGGCCGAACCGTCGCCACTACCGTTAAAATTCCACGCTTTTCGGGTGCGCGTCCAACTTGCGGCGAAAAGTTCGTTTGCGTTTTTTGGGTTCACCAATAGATCTACGCAGCCTGTGCTATCATTTATAAAAAGTGTTTTTTGCCACAGCTTGCCTCCATCACTCGTCATGTAAATTCCGCGCTCAGGATTATTGGTATATAAATGACCGAGAGCCGCCACCCATGCCACATTTTTATCAGTTGGGTGCAAAATAATTTTTCCGATATGATGTGTTTCTTGCAGCCCCACATGCTCCCAATTTTTTCCTCTATTGCTGGTTTTATAAACGCCCACGCCGGCATACGAAGAGCGAGAAGAATTGACTTCGCCTGTACCAACCCACAAAATATTATCGCGCCAATTCATGGCCATATCGCCAATAGTGTGCGTGGCTTCATTATCAAAAATTGGTTCAAAAGAAACCCCATTATTATTGGTATGCCATACGCCACCGCTGGCATACGCTACAAAAAATTCGGTGGTATTTTCTGGATTCACTTCAACATCCACCACACGGCCACTCATAATGGTGGGTCCAATATTCCTGAATTTTACACTGTCCAAATAGGATTCGCTTTCTGTTACTTTATCAAAAGATTTCAATCGATGAGAATCGGCAGAAATATTTTGTGCTACAAGCACCTGAGTAAGTAACAGAAAAACGATAATTGTGAGAAACTTATACATAGGTTTAAAAATGCTAAACTAATTTAGCCAATGTTCATTCCACAGTGAAAAATATCATTACATATTTTATTTTTATTTGTGCAAGCAGCGTTTGCTATGCGCAAAAAAGAGTGGTAAAAAACACCATCCTCAAACCAAATCTCTACGAAATTGCAATGTCGGGCGATAGTATAAATCGTACGGATCATGAAGGCTTACGCCAAGGAATTTGGAATGTGTACCATGAAAGTCGTTATGGTGATGATGCATATTTCGAAATAGGAAAATATACTGATAATAAAAAAAACGGCGAGTGGAAAACCTACAGCAAGTCCGGCACAATACTGAAAGAAGAAAATTACTACAACAATTATCTGAATGGTGAAGTGCGCTTTTATGATAACGGAATGCTTACTTGTGTGGCGCAGTACCTAGCGTTGCGCACCGATGTGCCTTATGATACTATTGCGGTGGAAGATCCAATTACGGGCGAGTTTGTTGACAAAGTTATTCCTACAAATTTGGGTTCCGTTCGCAATGGGTTTTGGAAATATTACAAACCGCCCTATAACGAAATTCGCAAAATTGAAGAGTATCAATTGGACGAATTAATTTACGAACAAGAATATGGTACGGCATCTGATAGCATTCTTTTTCAGCAACGGATAGATAAATACCCACACCGCAGCCACCGCCCACCAGTTGGTTTTTGGACGATTGATAGAGGAAGAAAGCCGCCGCGATACACAGATTTTCCAGAGAATATGAAAACGATTATTCCCAACAAAAGCACCAAGACAAAAAACTAGAACTAGTTATTTTGTTTCAGCCATAATTTTCTTCATGGTGATGCTCAAGCGCTCACTAATTTTTTCCATACTTTTTTCCATACCTTCTACATCGGCATTTTGTTCGATGGCTGATTGTAGCTTGGCCACGGTAAGTAGGAGCTTGGTAAAATCAATATTCTCTAAAATTGTAGACACGTTATCGGCGTTTTTCTCCAGTATCGTAGCGGTTTTGTCAATTGATTTTTGTACTTGTTTCCAATCTGTTTTTGTCAGCGCCTTATCCATGCTTTCCAATTGAGCATTTACCTCTTCTGAAATTTTTAGAGCTTCTTTCTTATTAATAGTTTGCGCGTTGGCCAATAAACCAAAACTGAAAATAACTGTTGCTAGTAATACTATTTTTTTCATACGCGCGTAAAATTCGCCTCAATTTTCGATAGTACTTGCTTCAAGATTGTTAAAAGAAAACGGCTGCCTCCGAAAGAAGCAGCCGTTCAGATCTTTTCTTTTTAGCGCTTTATTTTAATCCTTTTTTGCACAAATAATTTCCAAACCCTTTGCCCGCCTTTGCATAGGCTTCGGTTATTCGACCGCCATTATCAAAATCCATACCGCCAAAAACTTTGCCCGTGGCATTCAAAACAGTAACCGTTCCAATAATTTTATCAGGGCTAGCACTCGAAGCAAAATCTATCTCAAGGCTGACCAAGGCATCTTTCCGCGTAATACCAATGTTGAACCCAGGCTCTAAAAAAATTGTTTTTACCGTGGCTATGTAATCTCCTTCTTCCATTCCGAAAGTTGCTTTGTCGCAATTCTCAGAAAGAAGTTTTAAAAATTTTGGCTCATGTCGGCTACTACGGTCGCTCTCCCAAGCTGCTTTCCAAGTATCGCCCTTACCGGCTTCTTTTTTATTTAGTTCCTGTACTTTATCGGCTATATAATCTTTCTCTGCCAGTTTTTTCTTGCCAATTTCTATATCACTGTAGTCAAAAACGAGCTGAACCGTTTTCCCATTTAATTCTGATAAATTTCCCTTTTTAGAAACTTTTTGCGCGTTGGCAGAAAAGCAAATTAAAAGGAGGATAGCGAGGGTGTTGAGAGATTTCATAGTTTTAAGTTTTAAATTTTTCATTTGTAAATATTAGTTTTTCTTTACTAAAAGTATCATCTTTTATCAATTAATCGTTGCGGTTTCCTATTTTTCTCATCATTAATTAAAATGTTGAGATGCTGCATTGAAAGAAATTTATACTTGGGAATAACGCGGATGGTTGATTTGAAACTTTGGTCAAGTTGATGTAGTAACTCAGTATTTAGCTCTAATTCATTTGGCAAAATGATTGAGATATAATCGTTATTAAATTTGTCTTTAGTGATTTCTATTACGTAGTTATCCGTGATATTGTTCCGCGACAATGTATTGATAATTGATGACGGAAAAAAGGTGGTGCCCTTGTATTTGAACATTTGTTTTTTGCGTCCTATCACTGGGCCGAGCCGGGGCGTGTTTCGCCCACAAGTGCAAGGTTCGTTGTAATAATTACACACGTCGCCTGTTTTGTAACGCAGCAGCGGCATGCCTTCCACACCCAATGTGGTAATTACGATTTCGCCCGCTTGCCCATTTTTTACCTGTTCGTCATTTTCATCTACTACCTCCAAAAAAAGTAACTCATCGTTCAAATGACCTCCTTGGCCAGCTTCGCATTCTGTAAATGATGTGCTCATTTCGGTGCTGGCGTAGGTGGAGTATAATTTTACATTCGGCCATTCTGTGGTAATAATTTTTCCCAAATCATTGAGCGTAAAATCAGCTTCTCGAATAGGCTCGCCAATGCAGACGATTGATTTTATACTTGTTTTTCTAAAATCAATATGTTCTGCTTTGGCAAATTCAATTAGTTTTGGGATAAATGACGGAATGGCAATGAGCACCGTGGGCGAAAACCGTTTAATAGAATCCCATTGCAAAAACGCCGCGCCCGGACCCACGCGCACCATCCCCGCTTTCATTTTTAGTACACCGCTATAATACGCCACACCCGCCATAAATCGTTTGTCCATGGTGGTCATAAGTTGATAAATATCATGGGCAGTACCACCTGCAACGCTTAGGGAAAATGCTTCGTTCTCACCTAGTCTATCAAGGTCTTTTTGTGTAAGGTAAAAAGTAACTGGCTCGCCCAACGTACCAGATGTTGTTACAAAATCGCTCACTTCAATTTTTGGCACACACAAAAAATCGTCGTTATACTTAGCTACATCTTCTTTGGTGGTAAACGGAATTTTATAAAAATCGGTCATCGTTTCCAAAGAAAGAATACCTAAATTCTCAAATTGTTTTTTATAAAAATTAGAATGCTGGCGCACATACGCAAATACTTCTTTTAGTTTTTCATGCTGAGATGCAGCGTCCCATTTTTTCATTCAATTACTGTTTTGATAATTTGGCGATTGTATTTTCAATCCCTTTTTTCTCCGCTAAAGTAGCAAAAGATTTTGTCAAACTTTTTTTGTAATAGCGCAACGCTTTTTTGGTATCGCCTGTTTCTTCATAATAACCGCCTAGCAAAATGTAGGTGATGTAACTATCGGGATTTGCTGCTACTAATTTTTTTTCGGTGTTAGCTCTAAGGTTATATGGTTTGCCAAAAATTGTGAATGCCTGAATAGAATCTTTAACGCGCTTATAATATTCAAAATCTACAAATTGTTTTTGGTATAAAAAACCATCGGCAATAATGCGCGGTGGGGTAGGTGTGGTAGAATCGGAGACGCCAAAGTAATTGCGCACATCATACCCAACATATTGCGCCAGCGGATTGGGCGGTGCCGATACCCAAAATTGATGCTGACGGGGTTGGAAAATTATGCTGTGATGCGCAATCAATTGGTTCAGTGCTTTGGGATTTCCGTAGCCCAAATTTTCCTCAGCAATCCCTTTCTGATTTCTTAAAATTGCTGCCGCTGATGTTACATCAATTTTTTTATAGCGTTCCAACAATTCCTGCATTCTATCGTAGCGGTATTTAGTGTCGCTTTGGGTTATGTTATCCAAGTTCGTTTTATCATTTCGCAGCGCGCTACTTTGATAATGATTGGTACAAATAAGTTCGGTAGATTTAGTAGAAAAAACATCCATTCGTTCGGGCGTTTTTTCAATAATGATGGCCTTATTTTCTGAGGCAGATCCTATGAGCAACGATTCACTTACGAAGGTCTGTCTTTTTTTTGCAATGGCAATGGCCTCCTGCGTGGTAGCTGCGTACTGTAAAATTTCCCTTGCCAATAGCGAGATGGGCATCTTGGCTTTTAGCGGCACATCTGATGCTGCGGCGTTGATGGTTACTGTGAGTCCTTTTTCATTCATGCCTGAAACTACACCTACAAAACCAGCCCAAGAGTAACTGGCAAATCCATACCCATCGGTGGGTTTCATGAAGAGTAATAATTTTTCCTTGGCAAAATCATCGCCCATATAGAAATCAAAATTGCGCCCGATAATTAAATCGCCGTTTGC
>JBBSPP010000138.1:0-7262 GCA_038258625.1 Chitinophagales bacterium | reverse complement strand
GTTCACGGTTTTTTATTGGGCGGCTTATTTTAGATTTATTTGATAGGGTATTGGAAAAAATACCTGGTCTAAAAATTGTGTATACCGCCGTAAAAGATTTTGCTGAAGGCTTTGTAGGCGATAACCGCAAATTTAAAAGCCCCGTGCTCATTACCATCAACGAAACGCCCATGATGCAGCGCATAGGATTTATAACCCAAGATGATCTCAGCGCAATTGGCCACGCCGAAAAAATAATGGTGTATGTACCACACTCCTACAATTTTAGCGGCAATATGTTTGTGGTGGCGCGCAGCAATGTAGAGGTGCTGGAAATGGATGCAGGTGATGCCATGAAACTTGCCGTAACAGGGGGCGTAGCTGGCTTTCATGTGCAAGAAGAGGTGGTGGTCCCTGTTGATACGGAAGCTGAAAGTAGAGAGTTGTAATACCAATTTAATTTTTACCTGAATCGATTTTCACAAAGCTGTTAGGCATGGGCAAACGAGCAGAAATCTAATCAGCCAACCAAAATATACCGCTCATAACAAACAGAGTTAGTCTAAACCATATTTTCCTAGAAGGCCAAATCTATTACATGCGTCACAAAAATTATCGGCGGTAATATTTCTAAAAAAAAATTATAAAAACAAAATATCCGTAATTACAAATATGGCAAACAACACCGAAGCAATTCCGTTCGTAGTGCCGAAGGCTAAATTTATTTTGCTGATGTCATTTACTTTTACCAGTGTGTGCTGATAAATAAGTAAGGCAATAAATATTGCCGCACCAACCCAATATAAAAAATGAAACGTGCCAGCATAACCCGCCAATAAAATAATTGCACCAGTTAGTAGATGCAAAAAACGCGAAGCGAGCAAGGCATTTTTCCGACCCAATAAAACGGGGATGGAATGCAAATTATATTCGTTGTCAAAATCCTCATCCTGAAGGGCATACAAAACATCAAAACCGCTAACCCAAGTAAAAACTACGGCAGAAAAAAAGAGCGGCAAAATATGAACAACACCTGTAACCGCGAGGTAAGCACCAATTGGCGCCAGGGATAAGCCAATACCCAACACCAAATGGCAAAGCGCCGTAAACCTTTTGGTATAACTATAAAAAAGAATTACAAACAGCGCAATGGGCGATAAGTAAAAGCAAATTTGATTTATAAAAAAAGTAGTGGCAATAAAAAGCAGGCAGTTAATAATTACAAAAGTCAATGCATGTTTACTGCTAATTACACCCGCAGGTACTTCGCGCAAGGCCGTTCGTTTATTTTGTTTATCAATCTCACTATCCAAATATCGGTTAAAACCCATGGCGGCATTACGGGCGAATACCATGCACAAGATGACAAGGATTAGGATTTTCCAAATAGGATGTATAAAAAGAAAGGATTGATTTTGAACTAATTCTGAAAGTTGCAAACCATAATCTCTACCCAATACAAAGCCAATTAACGCAAAAGGCAGCGCAAACACGGTATGCGAAAATTTGACGAGTGATAAGTAGTGACCAATGCGTTGGGTAATTGCCATGTGAATTTTGAAACTATGTAAAGCTATGATTGAAGCCTAGGAATAAAAATATAAATTGAAGACATCTTTAGCAAATGAAACGCTGTGTTGGCTTCTTATTTTTTGTTCTCAATTTTTTTTCCATTTATGAATAAATAAGCTTGGCTATGAGAAAAAATTAGTTGGCATACACAAAGTCTATATTCTTAATTAAATCTGGGTGGAGCGAAAAATATACTGGGCACGTAAGCGCGGCTTTTTCCAAAATTGCTTTTTCTTTATCCGAGTATTTGCGATCAGTAGGCAACATCATTGTAATATTTATCTGACTTATTCTACGCGGGTCGGCCGCCATTATTTTTTCTACATCGCAGGTGGTGCCATCAATATTTATATCACGCTCCTGCACGGCAATGCCCATGAGCGTAAGCATACAGCTTGCCAATGCTGTTGCTACCAAGTCTGTTGGGCTAAATCTTTCGCCTTTCCCCTTATTGTCGGTTGGGGCATCGGTCTCTATTTGTGAGCCTGATTTTAGGTGCTCGCAGGTCGTTCTTAGATTTTCTTTATAGGTTACTTTTGCTGTCATTGATATAATTTTGGCTAAATTTACAGTACAATTTTATGCAACGCTTTTTATCCATCATATTTTCTGTATTAATTATTTGCTCGGGTGCTGATGCAATAGCGCAGACGATTGGCGTAACCAAATTTAAAGCTCGGCCTGAAAAACGCAAACGCCCAGAACCCATAACCGAAGAAATTGCTTTTGGGTTTCGGCTGAATACCGATGGGTGGAGCATAAATGCCGAACGTGGGTTTATAGATAATTATGAAAAGAAAACGGGGTTTCTCTGGATGGATTTATCTGAAAAAAAACACCCCAAAGAAGACAAACAATTGAATGAAACCTATGCCGCAATTTTTCCCGATCAGGTAGCGCCCTTGCCTTTTAAGTATGGAAAAATAAATAATTTTTACCAGCTAAAAATTGGCTACGGGCAAAAACGCGCGCTAACGGGCAAGCAAGATAAAAAAAATGTAGTAGTGCATTGGACCTACGCGGCTGGTGTATCTCTTGGATTTTTGAAACCATATTACCTCGAACTATTAATACCCGAAGACAATAATTTATATACCCGCCAATTTGCATCGTACAACGAACCCGAAAAACAGTTTTACTTTTTGGATGAGTTTTCTATAATCGGTGGTACTTTTTTTACCAAAGGTATCGGCGAGGTAAAATTTAGACCAGGCATAGCCGCCCGCTCAGGCTTTTATTTTGATTATGCACCCAACGAAAAATCATTTTTGGGCATCGAAATTGGCGCGAGTGTAGAAGCCTACGCGCAGCGAATACCTATCATGGCCAACACAAGCAACTCCGCCACCTTTGTAAATTTATACATGGACGTTCGCTACGGCAAGCGGTGGAATAAATAGGATTTTTGATTTCGCTTTTTTTGATTAATGATTTCAGAATTTGTATGACCGCAAGACTTATAATTAATCTTCGAGAAATTTATTAGAGAATTAATTATAATCGTCCTCTTACAGTTTTTTATTTACGACTTACTACCTACGACTTAAGATTTACTCCTCACCACCAAAAACCAGATATCACCCGTTTGTAAATAACCATATTCGTAACAAAAAAAATAGGTGTCGCCTTTTTGTGTGAGGAATGTATGGGTGTGGTACTCAAACACAAAACCCTCTTTGGTAAGTTGGTCTTTGTGGCATTTTTTGTTTTGCTCGCCTTGGAGTAATTGCTCTAGTATATTGCGGTTGCGCTTTAGCTTATTGTTGATGTTGCGCACGGTATTATTTACCGAGCTGCGCGCTTTATTGTTAGCCGCTGTGCGGCAATAGTCGTTGCAGTATTTTTTATCGGCGCGGCCGTGCAGTTTTTTTTGACAGTATAGGCAGGTGGTTTCTTCCATGGGTGAAAAAAAAATAAAGATTACGACAATAAATTTAGGAAAAAAAATAGCGGAAACAAAATTGATTTTTTTAACTACATTTTTAAATCCCTTAATACCATTGTAATTTTTCAATGACTACGTCAGTAAAAAATCAAATTGGTATTGGTGGTGGCTTGGATTGAGTTGCGCAAAGTTATACTTATGGCCGATTGGACATTTGCCGCAAATTGTAAGACTATATTTAATTTAGAGCCACACAAATAAATATAAATCCACGATTTAAAGAAGTTAGTACAAAGGATAATTATACTTTAGAAATATTGTTTTTAACAACGAAAAAAAAGTATTTGATATGAAACCGTATTTGAAAAATCCTGTCTATTTAAACTAAAAAATATTGCACTATTTAATGCAGCAAAAGTTCAACTAAGTATGGTAGTATGGAATAATGAAATATATTTTTGCCCTGATACTTTTTATTTAGAGAGTAAAACCCTGGTTGGTAATAACTAATTTAGCCATCAGTTATTGATAAGCATATCTTGAAAACCTATACTGCAAACTCCCCCCAAGCCAATATCCCGCCCATGAGGTTTACGGTTTTGGCAAAGCCTAATTGCTCCAACATCATGCAGGCCTGCATACTGCGCATACCGCTGCGGCAATGCACGATCACTTCTTTGTGGCGCCAGTCTTCTATTTCGTCAATCTCTGCATTCATTACTTTGCCCAAGGGTATTAGCACGGCACCTACATTGCTCATATTGCCAGCGTCGTACTCGCTTTGTTCACGCACGTCGAGCAGGTATATTTTTTCACCGCTATCTATGCGTGTTTTTAGTTCGGCTGCTGTTATTGTTTCCATACGGTATGCGTTTCTTTTTTATTTTTATTATTAAGTGTTATTAAATATTGCCCGCTAGGTAACGCATCAATATTTATTTTATTCCGTTGTATTTTTCCTTTTTGCACTGCCTGCCCCGCTATATTGGTTATTTGATAGGCACTCCAAATTTCTTCACTTTCTATATAAATAATATTACTTGCTGGGTTGGGGTACAATATTGTGTTCGATATTTTTTCAATACTGTTTACAGCAGTGGAGGTAAAGCGCCTGCCCACCATAGGGCGCATCATTACCGTGCCTTGCACCGCCGAGTTTACCCAAAATCCATTTACATTAAAACTAAATTTTTGAATATTATTATTAGTGTTTTTATCCAGACCATAATACACACTATCACTCTGAAAATTAGCGGGCTGTGATAAGCCAATATAATAAGTACCCGGCCCCACTGCTACAGGTTGGTCAAAAGCATAGAAAGAAAAATCGCCCCGCTGGCTAGGGTACTGCACAGTATATAAATCCTGCTGCTTAAGGATCACATCATTGGCCGAGGTATTGCCTAGGCTATCATACAATCCCACGCTAAGAAATTTACCCGCCGCACTTGGCACTTGCGCCGCAAAATATACACTAACCCCATACACGGTATCGGCCTGGCGTAAATCAAATCGTATGGCCGTTTTGGAGGGTTGGTTTAGCGCGGGGTTCAGAAAATAAGCTTGCTCTGCCGTGCCATCGTCATAAGCAAAATAATTATCAAAAACAGTTTCGGTGATGATGGTATCATTACTTTTTCGATCCGTGCCATTGATGGCATCAATAAAATAAGTGTCGCGCACCACAAAAGGCCCTGCCCCACTGAGCCCAATATTGTAACTCGGCACGGAGCGTGTGGTGGTGCTTTTGGGCGACATACTGAATGCTGTTTGGGTCGTGTTGCTTAGGTTGGTGTTCGTATTTACTTCAATAGCGTTATGGTGCAGTACAAAACTATTTGTCACATCATAAATATTACGCAGCGTCACATCCTGCTGCGCGCTCAAATCTGCCGGCGCAAATTGCCGAAACGGCATGGCAGTAAGTGTATTTAAAATGGAGGTAGGCTGCTCGGTAAATGCAATATCATTCAGCGTGGTATCGTCTATGCTTCTGCCAGCATCTAGTTTTACATAGTCAATATTCCAAACATCGTCATTCAAATTGAGCGAGGTAAAATTTACAAACCGAAACTGAAAACTATCATGCAAATATTGCGGGTCATCAACGGGCAAAAATATTTGGATAAATGGATGTACAAACGAACCTCGGCGGCGGTATTGCTCTATCCATTTGTTGCTGGAGTTTCGAAAAAAAACATACATACTATCACGCTGCTCGGGCGGAAAACCATTGCCCATAGCCTGTACATAAAAACTGAGTACGATACCGTCGCTAGTGTTATTGCTGCTAAGGTCTATGGGTGTGCACGTAAGGCTATCGCCAAAACCAACCGCGCCAAAATCATTGGGCCGGTATGGGCGACCAGTAGCATCTAAGCCATCAAAAGTAGCCACGCCTTTTGTGGGTGCATTTACGCCCATTGTATTATTAATAAATACCTGCCGCTCTATCCACAGCGTGGTATCGGGCGTGCTGGCGTTGTACGAAAAATCATCAATAAATGGTAGCGAGGCACGCGTTTTTTTCGAATTGTAATGGGCATTTTTTTGCTGTACAAAAGGATTGTCTCGCAGGGGTACTACCATTTCTTGCGCCAATAATTGTTGGCACATGGCTATTATAAAAAAAACTAGAATTAATTGTTTACTCATAATCATTGGAGAAATCTTGCGAATTATTTTTCTCAACGGCGGGTTTTGTATTACCCGAATTTTTCTTTTTATCATCAGCTATCGCATCGTAGCCTTTTCCATTTCTATTTACGCTTCGCCTATTTAACCCAGTAGTATTATCCAATGAGTCTGCCCCGCCATTTTTGGTTGTAGACTTTTTAGCTTTTGATATAGAGGTATTGGCATTCGCCAATCTATTTTGTATTACGTTGGCCAAGCTATCATCCAAATCCTGAAACTTGAGCGAACCAGGTGCATTCTGACGTAAAATTTGTGGCGATGGACTTTGCATTATATGGATATCCAGCATATCGCCACCTCGAATTGCGTTGGGGTAATCAAGCTCGTTTAGCGCTTCGGGGTATTGTTTATATACAATAGCACTCATGGTATCTACAATTTCGCCATCAAACACTAATAAGTGAAACAGTCCGGCACGAGCCAACATATCTTTTACATCGCGCCATTGTTTTCCTATTAGGTTTGGTACATCCACTTCATAATCAGCAAGGCCTTCGCCTACTACCAAATCGATACGGCTACCGTACGGAATTTTTGAACCAGCCGCTACTTTTTTACCTTTGTACAATTGTTCTAGCACGGCACCCGCAGCAATATCGGGTCTATAAATTGTATCGCCCATTACAAACCGATAGCTTTTTAATATCAGCACGGCGTTTCTAAAACTTTTACTTACCAAATCGGGCATTTCAATTTTGGGTGGTTCGGCGCGGTTTACAATTATAAATAATGTACGCCCCACTTTTACCATTTCGCCCGCTTCGGGTTCCTGAGTCAAAATTTGTAACGGATCGATGTATGATTTGTAGGTACTATCAATTTCTACTTTAAAATTTTTTGCTTTTAGCTCTTTCAAAACGGCGTTCAGATTTTTGCCAGTAAGCTTGGGTACCGCAATTTCTTCGCCGTGGCGGGTAATTACATTTAGCGAATTAAAAAATACAAAACCTAAAGCCACAATCAAAAAAAGAGCCAAAAATAGATTGAGTAAGAGGGAGCGTTTCAGCATAAATATTCGTGCAATTTAGTGATTCTCGAAGGATTGGGTAATGATATTATCATAGAATTCTCTTAACGTACCGCCCGCGGCTTTGACCTGTTGAGGCACAATACTATTTGGGCTTTGGCC
>JBBSPP010000137.1:0-7263 GCA_038258625.1 Chitinophagales bacterium | reverse complement strand
CTATAAGGTTTTAAAAACGGCATTTGATGAATTATATTTTATCGTGCGATTAGCGTTTACCATAAAACTTTCTCTTATTCGGGTTTGGTTTTTTAGCGCTACCGCCACCTCCTTGTGGTCTTTTATTTTTGCCTCCACCTTGCTGTGGTTTTTGTACCACCGCGTTATGTGGCGTTTCGTCCACGTACGGATGATCCGTTATCACAGGAATTTCTTGCTTTATCAGCTTATGAATATCTTTTAAATAAGGCCGTTCATCAGCTGCGCAAAAAGAATATGCCTGACCGCTTGCCGAAGCACGCCCGGTACGGCCAATACGATGCACATACGACTCTGCCACGTTGGGCAAATCATAATTTATAACGTGCGAAAGTTCGTCAATATCAATACCGCGCGCGGCAATATCCGTAGCTACGAGCACATTTATTTTTCGGTCTTTAAAATCATTTAAGGCACGCTCCCGTTGGGGTTGTGATTTGTTACCATGAATTGCAGCTGCATTAATTTCTGCGCGTTTCAATAGTTTTACTACTTTATCTGCGCCATGTTTTGTGCGGCTAAAAACCAAGGCAGAATCTATATGCTCTGTCTTCATAAGGTGCAGTAAGAGATTTATTTTCTTTTCTTTTCCTACATAGTATAACGATTGTTCTACTTTTTCGGCGGTAGTTTTTTCTGGGGCTATGGTTACTTGCTCTGGGTTGCCTAGTATTTGTTTTGACAAATCCACAATGCTTGGCGCCATGGTAGCACTAAAGAAAAGGGATTGTCTTTTTTGAGGTAGCAACTTTATAATCTTTTTTATATCATGTATAAAACCCATATCCAACATTTGGTCAGCCTCATCCAACACAAAATATTCAATATCTTTCAAACTGATATAACCTTGGTTTATCAAATCCAATAATCGCCCTGGGGTTGCTATCAAAATATCCACGCCACGGTTTAATTTTTGTACCTGAGCACCTTGTTTTACACCACCAAAAATTACGGTATTAAACAAGCCTGTATGTTTGCCATACTCTGTAAAACTTTCCTCTATTTGTATGGCCAGCTCGCGCGTGGGGGTTACTACTAATGTTTTTATTTTTCGTTTACCCTTCGGGTGTACATCGCTCTGATACATCTGCTGCAAAATTGGTATGGCAAATGCCGCGGTTTTTCCTGTACCCGTTTGTGCGCAACCCAACAAATCTTTTCCTTTTAAAAGAATCGGAATAGACTGTGCTTGAATGGGTGTGGGTGTGGTATAGCCTAAAGTGTCTAGTGCTTTTAGTATTGGCTCTATAAGGCCAATTTCTTTAAATGTCATAGTGCGCGAAGATAAGAATCTGAGCTTGTGTTGTGGTTTTTATTGGGTTAAAGAGGTGGATTGTAAAAAGATAAGGTGGGACATATTTGTTTTAGCGGCTGTGCGTGATGCTATGCCCCTCTTGAATCAACAACAATATCTACACAATTAGAGCCCACAAGCACTACAATTAAATAGAGGTATAAAAGGCAGGAATTTTGGGCAGATCGCTATAAATAATTCTTATCAAAGTCGTTGCCTATTTTAAATTTTCCGTAGGTGGTTTCAATTTCATTTTTATAGACTTGGATGATGATTTTTTTAGCGATTGCCTCAGCTCTATTAATTTTTACAAAATGGTTTTGGAAATCAATTGGTATCATAAACTGCAAAACCTGCTGAAGAGACGTTCTTAATAATACCGCGCTACTTTGCTCGGTAGATTTAATTTTTACATAATTTTTTGTAGCTTCTAAATGATACACATTTCGCCAAAATATTCTTACCATTTTGGTACCCTGTTTGATAAAGAAATAATCGGCCGTGATGGTATTATCTTCTATTTTTTTTTTGGTATTATAAAAATTTTCAAGGGCCAATTGCACGGCGGCAAACAAACCGGCAGCGTTTACAGGCTTTACCAAATAAGCAGCTGGTGATATTGATGCTGATTTTTTGATCGTATCCTTATCGCTAAAAGCAGTAAGAAAAATTATGGGGCAATCTTTGATGTTCTTAAGTTGTTTGGCAATATCTAGGCCGCTATTAATATCAACGCCTTGGCCCAAATTAATATCCGTTATTAAAACATCAAAAACTGTATTCTCTATTGCCATTGCGGCCACTTCGTAATTGTAACAAACTCCCGCAATGGTGTAGCCAACATCTTCTAATTGCATTTTTATATTTTGCGCAATTAGCGCTTCATCTTCTACGAGTAATATTTTTATTTCAGGTTGCACTTGTAAATGGTATTATTAAACTATAAGAAAAAATATTATCCGTGTCGGTTTGCATTGTTGCATTCAACTGTGCACATAGCAAATGAATAATCTCTAATCCCAATGATTTTTTACTGGGCGCAGTGATTTGGGGTGATCCGTTATCTTCATATTGTGCATTTAGTTGATTATTACTTCTATAAATTTTTATATTTATACTTAGCGGTTTCAGGCTAATTTGCGCGTGTTTTATAGAGTTTGTAGTCCATTCGTTTATTAGTAATCCTAAAGGGAAACTTATTTTTTGCGGTACCATAAACTGCTCAATATCCAAACTGATATTTATTTTTTTATCATCGCCCAATAGTTGAGATACGCTGGACACCAATTGTGTAGCATATATTTTAGATCCACCATCTCGTTATTACCCATCAATTGTTCATGCAACTTAGCGATGCTTTCTATACGAAGCCTGATGGTTTGCATGTTTTCTTTTACTTGTGGATTTTCGCTCTGGCGCTCTTGCATGTACACCAAACTCATTATCATTTGCAAATTGTTTTTTACCCTATGTTGTATTTCCTTATTTAGTATTTCGTTTTGTACATTTTTTTTCTGCAATTCCTGATTGGTAAGTAGCACTTCGTTTTTTTTCTTTTTAATCTCTCGGTTTCGCTTGTGCAGGAACAAACCGAGTGCTGATATTATGGCTAATAAAGCCAGCAACAAATAATTATATTGCTGATTTCTAAGGGCATGTTTTTTTTCTAAATCCCGTTGCATTTCAACCCCGGCCACTTCCATATTTACAATTATTTCTTGTGCTTCGCGAAGTTTATCGGGGCTTTTAAATTTATTCTCTAGCGCATTATTTAAATGTAAAAAATAATATTTTTTACGATTATTTTTTGCGTGTTCATATAGAATATGAAGTTGACTAGCGTAAAATATGCTATCGCTCAAGTTTTCGCAGTTAGCCAATACATTCTCCAAACTATCTAAATATGGCGTGTTCATATTTTGGCGCATCAATACATGAATACGTGCTTGAGTGATATAATAATGATTTAAATAATCATACTCCGAAACATTGTTTTCTATCCATTCTCTTTTAGTGAGATTTTTTAAAATACTGTCGGCCAAATCATAATTTTTTACCTCAGTGCTTATGAGTGCCATTTCGGATATGAACCTATATTTTTTTTTAAGGCTATCATGTTTAGGATTTATTTCGGCATATAACTCATGCAGCACGCGCACGCAGTTTACACTATCTTTTACTTTGTCATAACTGTGCGCTACCAATTGTTTGATATACAACGCTGCATATTGCTTAAGAGGTATGTGGGCATAGAGTTGCGCCGCTTCTGTGTAATAGTCTATCGTTTTTTGTGGGTTGTTATTTAATGCATCAAATGCCCGGCCTTTCGCAAAAATGCTAGCAGCAATCAAGGTGGTATCCTTAGTGCGCGAAGCAATTTGCCAAGCAGAATCGTATAATTCCAAGCTGTAAGTAAAGGAAGAAAAATTGGCTTTGGCAGAGTATATACTATCCCCTAAATCTATATAATTATGCACCGCCAGGCTGTCCTCCTTGTATTGAGCGCGTGCAGTTTTTTTTGATGTGCTAGTACAGGCGGCCGCAATGCATACAAAGTAGAGAATAATATGATGAGGTAAACGCACTATTTTTTTATATAATTAATTTGTAAAATTGGTTAATGTTTTAGCACCGCGCACAAATAGATAAAGCAGCCTACGATACTTGGCAAGCACAAATTTAGAAATATTTTAAGTTTACCCATCATTATTTCAACCTCAAAAAAAGGCGTTTCAACCTCAAAGTGCTTTTCACTTCCTCAATATTAAATTGAGAACCCTTTTTTTGCAAAAAATAAATAACAATGAAAAAAATTTTACCACTACTTATTATTCTTTTTACCTACACAGCATCTTTTGCTCAGGTACAAAAAGTGAACGATTATAAAAAAATGGTCTATGAACCTGGTGCCAACTTTTTTGAAATAGTTGAAGAAACGCGCGCACAGATAAAATTATTAGAAAGCACATTGCCTAACACTGGTAAAGAGAACGAACAATTTAGAGAGCTTAAAGCTCAATTTGAACGATGGGTGTGGAATACGGAAGGAAAAGTAGGCCGAGATGGCAAGCTTGCCCCATCAGCTATGGGTTGGCAAAACTACCTTGCCCAAAATCCGGGTACAATTTTTAAACAAGAAAAAAAATCACGCTCCGCAGCTACCTGGACAAATTATAGTCCGTTCACTGGTTTTTATCCCAACGATAGCACTCATGCAAATGGTTGGACTTACGGCTATGGCATTGGTCGTATAAATGTTGTGCGCCAAGCGCCTTCTAATAAAAGCCTTTACTATGCGGGTGGTGCTATGGGTGGCGTATTTGTAAGTAATAATAGTGGTAACTCTTGGATTCCAACTACCGATCAGTTTTCGGGTCTCGGTATTTCTGATTTAATAATCAATCCCGCAAATAATAATACTCTTTTAATAGCCACTGGTGATTATGATGGATCACACATTAATACTATAGGTATTTTCAAATCAATAGATGGTGGTGCTACTTGGGTAAATAAATTTCCAGTTGCATTGACAGGGAATCAGCAAATAGCTCACGTAAAATACGATCCCACTAATATGAATGTTTTATTGGCAACAAGTACCAACGCAATTTTAAAATCAATCGATGGCGGCGAGACTTGGACTCCCTCACATACAGTAGCTAATGCTAGATTTAATGATATTGTTTTTATTTCGGGCACAGAATATTATGTAAGTGGACGTGCCGGTAGATTATACCGAACAATTAATAGTGGTACGGCTTGGGATACAATTGCCACTGGCAAAACCGAACGCATTGACATGGATTATAACACTACATCTGGGTTATTGTATTTTTTGGCTACGAGCAATCCTGCCTTTAGAACTTATAATACTATTACAAATTCTTGGTCCACGCCAAGTTGGAATGCTATTACCACAACAAATGGTGTAAGCCTTCCTGATTTATATGCCTATAATTCGCAACAAGGCTACAACCAAGTAATTACAGTGAACCCTACTAATGCCAATGAAATAGTGGTAGGAGAATTTAATGCGAAGAGAAGCATAGATGGTGGTGCCACTTGGCTAGATTTTCTAAATGGATATTGGGACCCCAATGACCCACAGACAACATGGGGCGGTGTGTATGTTCATTCTGATTACCATTTCGTGGAGTTTATTCCCGGGACCGATTCGCTATTGCTTGGTAATGATGGTGGCGCTTATGTAGGTAGTATCGCACTCAATACATGGCCTAATTTATACAATGGTTTAATTGCTACACAAAGCTATTCGATGGCTATTTCCCAATCAGCCCCAGAAGCATTTTTATTTGGCAATCAAGATAACGATGGTTATAGCCGCGCCAACAATGCTGGTTACAAATGGTACATGGCGCAAGCTGGCGATGGCACCGCAACAGGAATAGACCCTGCCAACGAAAACAATAGATTGTTAGGTGGCACTGAAGGCAAACTGAAACGAAGAACAGATGGTTTTAGCGCTAGTGCTTTTGGTACCTCTATACAGCCCACAGGTTCAAAAGCAAATTTTGTTTTTCCTATGGAAACGCACCCTGATGGTAATTTATTCTATGTAGGATATGACGAAATCCGCAAATACAATTTTGCCACCAATAGTTGGACAGCACTTACTGATCCAAACGATACTGCAAAGAATATAGACAAAATAGAACTATCAAATAATACTGCCACCACATCAAAAATTTATGTAATGAGCGGCGGAGATGACCAATATAAATTATACCGCTCGGCTGATGAAAACACATATACTGTTGTTCCAGACCCATCTGCGTCACAATTCAACCAAAATATGTGTTGTAGTAAAACCAATTGGGATTCATTATTTGTTTGTGCCAAAGGGTATGCCGCAACAGACAAAGTATGGATGAGTGCTGATGGTGGCGCCACTTATACTAATATTACTTACAATATGCCCAACATACAAATGGTTTGTTTGGAGCTGAAACAAGGTAGTGATACTTTATTTGTAGGAACAGAGTTAGGACTTTATTATTTACAATTGAGTACGGGTGCCACGCCGGGCTGGCAAAAATATGGTGCAGGCTTGCCCAATGTAAAAATTACGGATATTGAAATAAACTACGTTGCCAAAAAAATGTACGTAGCCACTTATGGCCGAGGTGCTTGGTTTATTGATTTCGGAAATGCCCCATTATCTCTAAATGATTTGATATTCACATCAGAAAAAGTAAGCAATCGCGACAATACCTACACGCTATCGTGGTCAACAAACCAAAAAGATGTAGAAAAAATTGAACTTCAAAAAAGTACGGATGCACAATATTTTACAACTGTATTTACAGCAAATAATAATTTTGCTAACACACAACAATATAATGTCGTATTAAAAAGTAATGAAGAGTATTATCGACTACAACTGACAGGATTAAATAATGCATCAACCTACTCCACGGTTATTCCACATAGTATGACAGATGGCGATAATGTATTTGTATATCCTAATCCGGCACGCGATGTACTAAATATACAAAGTCCCGAAACTATTCGATTTGTTCGTATTACGGATTTGTACGGCAATCAAATTGCCGCGGCTTCACCTAATAATAATACTTATACTTTACAATTAGACTTTTTACCTTCTGGCAATTATTTGGTGGATGTTTTTACTAAATACAATAAATCTGTAACTAAAAAAATTAGTGTGATTAAATAAAAGGATATGGCATCTCTAATGCGCAAATAATATTCTTAAGTTTTGTGCTAATTAAACCTATAAAGATTTTTGTAGCCAAGGCATGCCGACCAAGATAAGTGGCCGACTATTACAATAAATAAACATTTTAATCCTACTCTCACGATTGATGTGCGAGCGCATATAAGTAGCATCAATATTTTAAAAATGAAGGCGGAATAAAATAAGCAAAAAATACAGCAAAAAGTGTGCT
>JBBSPP010000136.1:0-7283 GCA_038258625.1 Chitinophagales bacterium | reverse complement strand
TATTCTTCCTTTTGGTACGGGTATTTCGGCCGCGCCCAGTATGTTTTTGGTTTCTTCCTTATCGCAGGCAATTTCTACAGCTATGCTACCCGTAGTACTGGCAATTGTGGCTTGGATTCTTTTTTGATTTACGCCATAGCCCAGTTGTACTAATGAGCGATTGTTCAATCGGATCCAGGGTATTTTTCTTTTTTCGGCTTCCTCTACCAACGATCCTGTGCTGGGGCCTAGCCTGTCTGCTTCCCGAATTTCGCGGAGGTTTTGTATGTGTTTTTCTAATTCTATGTCTTTATCATCGATCAAATTTTGGGCAATTTGTACGGCTGCCTGGGCAGCATATCGTCCCGCTCGTTTTTCCCAATAGGAAAATACTACATTATATACTCCACTCTCGGCCATTTCGCGCGTGCGCCCAAAACCACATTCCATACCCGCCAAGGTTTGAATTTCGAGCGCAATATGTTCTATCACATGCCCCATCCAGGTGCCCCGTTTAACTCGTTCAAAAAAACCACCAGGCTCGCCAATGGAGCATCGGTGCGGATACATGGATGGAATTTGTGCTTTTATACGATCATAAAAACCGGGAATTTTATCTGTGGGTTTTTGTTCTAACTCTTGCAAATCCAACTCCATCACGATGAGTTGATGACGGTTTGCACTCCAATAATTTGGTCCGCTCAATGCACGTATGCTTCTTATCTCCATAACTTTTTTTTGTAATTTTTAAATTTAAGCTGTTATAGCAAGAATAAAGAAATTGCCATAATATTTTTTATAAAATATAGATTTCTGCCAAAAAAAAGAGATCATTCGCGTGAATGATCTCCGTTTAAAATATTAAAATTATTTATTTCAGCTAGCGCATTAAGGTAACGTTGCCTACAAAATTATTTTTAAATCCGCTTTTCCACTTGGCAGTTATTTGGTACACGTACACACCCACGGGCTGATCTTGTCCGCCAAATTTTCCGTCCCAACCTCGGCCATTTACTTCGGCGGTAGTGAAAATTAGTTCGCCCCAACGGTTCATGATTTTCATATCAAACTCTATGATGCCACTGCTCAATAATTGGCGAGGTATAAAATAATCGTTGGTACCATCTGCATTGGGCGAAAATGTATTTGGAATATTTAGGTAACAATCTCTTTTTATCCAAATACTGTCAGTAGTAAGGCAGCCAAATTCGCCGCCCTGTGCCCAATATTGGCCTGGCTCTTTGGCGGTAATTTCGTTGGCTATTAAACCCGTACTCCAAGTAAGAATTTGGCTTGGATTATTTAGATTAAATAATACTTGTGCGCTATCAAAACCTGGACAGTAAACTTTATCTGCGCCGAGGTTAATTTGCGAAAAATCGTTGACCGTTATTTCGACCGATTCGGTGGCATCTGGGCAAATAAGATACTCACCTGTTATAGAAACATTGTACACACCCGGTGCCTGAAACACATGCACAGGATTGTGCAGGCTATCTCTCACATAGCCATCGTCAAAATCGTAAAACCAATTATAGGTGTGGGGCGCAATACTATCCGTAAAAAATACTTTTTCACCTAGGCAAATCTCTGTAGGCGAGACCGACAGTTCTACATAAGGCGGAATATCTACAAACACCGAACGCGTTGCCGAATCTGTACAGCCTGTAGAGTCTGCCACATATAGTTTCACATTATAAATGCCAGGATTAGCATATAAATGTACTTGCGACACAGGCGGAGCATTACTAACTATAGTACCATCCCCGAAATTCCAGCTATAAGTTAGCGGACCTAAACCTGTAAGTGGAAAAATAAATGGGGTATAAATAAACTGTGCGCCCAAACAAATAGAATCTGGCTCAGTGCCACCACCATTGTTTGAAATATTAAAATCAGCACCTAGGGAATCAATTATTTCAATTACAATACTATCGGCCAACGTATTAGAACAATAGTTTTGAAGATAAATAACGATGGTTTCTGTACCCTCTTTTAGCCCATCAGCCAAGGCGCCAATACAAATTGTTTTTACAGTATCAGCAGGATCTGGTGTAAATACAAGCGTGCTTTGTAAAAAATTATAGTCAATATTATTGAGTGCTGATCCTTGTATAATCAGTTTAATAGTATCATAGGTATTGACACCAAATTTTTCAATTCTTATATCAAGACACAGCGAGTCGCAACCTTCGATGATTACGGGTCTTCCATTTGCCGAAAGTATGTTCGTATCTAAATTTAGGCCTACAGAGTTTGCTGTAAAACTACCAGCTTCTAGCATTACACCAGAATCCAACGTGCCATCAGAAGCATCTGCAATGGCTAATTTAAAATGATAGGTTTTACAAGGTAATATTTGAGCTTCGGCGCGTAATTTGGTAGTAAAGCCAGGATATGTCACTGTTGTACCGCCAGTATTGCATACAAAATAAGGGCAAGTAGCAAAGGGCGTTGTAAACATACTACACCCAGTAGTATTTGCATGACAACTAACCGTAGGAGAGCCATTACAACATGATGGAAAAGTATTTATCGTATCGGGACAGTAAATAGTACTTACACCCACAGGGCAAGTATTACCGCTACCTGGTACAGTAGCAATATTGATAGCGCCATTGCTAAATGGACCTGCAATGCCGGGTCCGCTTACAAAAAAACCAAACACATCATTAAAATTGGAACAGGTAAAACTTTGATATTCGCTAGAACCAAACACGTAATTAAATTTAATAGAATCACCAGTTGTTTCAAAATCAAATTCTAATATACAGGCGTCATTTGTAGTTTGACCACATAATAAAGAAAGATCGGCATCACCAGCCGTACCATGTACAAAGGCCGGAGTAGAAAAAGAGCCATTAATACCATCATTGCTAGTAGCGGTTGTGCTCGCCGCTGTGCCAGATGTAAGTACAATCCCACTATCAAGCCCCAAATTAGAACCTAAAGTAGAAGAAACTATAAAATCGCCAGATGCTAAAGGTGGGCAGTTCATTACTGCATTTGTTACATTAACACCAGAACCTATTAATCTGTTGGCTAAATTGGTGGCGTTGGCATTAGGGTTCACGGTGATTTGGGCACTTGCTAGAACAGAAATTAAAAGTAAGGTTACTAGCAGAAATTGTTTTTTCATATACTTATGAATTTATAATGGGAAAGTTATTAATTTATTGTGTTTCAACCAAAAAAAAAATAGTTGAAAATAAAATATTGCTTTAATTAAGAGCTAGTAATATTACAATAGAACGTGTACACCTTCCCAAACAATTAAGAATTACAACGATTTACCACTTTGTTAGGAAACTAAATATGGTACATTTCGGTTATGAAAAATTTGACTATTGTTTTATGTCTATTAACTGCAATTAAATTGGACGCAGCGTAAAAAAGATTTATAGTTTGCATTATGAATCGCAGGCAGATGTAAAATTTTTTTAGTACAATACGAATCGCAAGCAGACGTAATTGTTTTTAAAGAAAAGTATGAATCTAACGCCACCGGAAATGAGGGTAACTGGCAGTTTGTAAAATACCAATCGTAGGCGAGTAAGAAAATATTTTTTGTAAAATATGAAAGCCAGTCAGATTTAAAAATCTTATAAATAAAGTACAAATCGCAGGCTGGTTAGCGAGAACAATCGAAAAAGGGATTGTTACAGTAGAATAAGGAATAGCTAAAAATTCAAAAAGCCAGTTCAACAATACTGTTTAACCGGCTTTTTTGTGTTTAGGTAAAATTACTTAAACCACTTTTTCTACCTGCATATAATTTAGCTCTACAGGCGTATCCCGTCCAAATATTTTTACAACAGCTTTTATTTTCTTCTTGTCTTCATCCACTGCTTGTATGGTACCGTTAAAATCGTTAAATGGGCCATCAATAATCTTTACGGTTTCGCCTACAATGTACGGTTCCAAAAGTTGCATTTCTTCCTCGCCCATGTCATCCAAGTTGCCAAACATTTTGTTCACTTCTGATTTTCTTAGCGTGTCCGGATGCTCCTTTCCTAAAAAATGGATAACACCAGGCACAGCCCGAATATCCGAGATCATAGCGCCACTTAATGAGCCTGTTAAAGATTCAATAAGCATATAGCCCGGAAAAAGAATTTTTTCGCGCATTACTTTTTTACCATCCTTTACTTTATAAACTTTTTCGCTCGGGCATAATACCTGACTTATGATATTCTCCCATCCCGAGCGCTTAATTTCTTTATCAAGATATTCTTTTATTTTTCGCTCTTTACCGCCAATTACGCGCAGTACGAACCATTTTGATTCTTGCTCTGTAGTTTCTGCCATGTTGTAGCTTATTTAAAAAATCCGTAAAAAGTTTCGAAGATGGTTTCTGATATAGTATCCATACCAAACAGGATAACGGTAATCAACAGAAACCCAACTAATACTACCAAGGTTGATTGTTGCAACTCGGGCCAAGAGGGCCAAGTTACTTTGTGCATCAACTCGTTATACGAATTTTCAAATATTTTAGTAAACTTGCTCATTTTCAGTGAATTATACTATTTTTTTAATTAATCAATTTTATGCCGATCTAAAAGTAAATCAACATTTTTATTACATTGCACGGGTACTAGGATTCGAACCCAGATCAAAGGTTTTGGAGACCTCTATACTAACCGTTGTACTATACCCGTGTATAGTAGCGAGATATGCGTATTGAGTATTAAGATCTTTTTATTTTAAACTACAAAGTACCTAGAAAAAATTCTAAGTACTTTGTATTATATGTTCAAAATAAAAGCAATTAGTCTTGATACTAACTACTCGCTACTCGTTACTTATTTAAGTATCTCAGTTACCTGACCAGCACCTACTGTACGACCACCTTCACGAATTGCAAATTTAAGACCTTTATCCATCGCAATTGGTTGGATCAATTTTACAGTTAAGCTTACATTATCACCAGGCATTACCATTTCGGTACCTGCTGCTAATTCTACTTCGCCAGTAACATCCGTAGTACGGAAATAAAACTGAGGACGGTATTTATTAAAGAATGGTGTGTGACGACCTCCTTCTTCTTTGCTCAATACATACACCTCACCCTTAAACTCGGTGTGTGGAGTAATAGAACCTGGTTTACAGATAACCATACCACGCTTAATATCATCTTTCTCAATACCACGCAATAAGATACCAGCATTATCACCAGCTTCACCTTCGGTAAGTAATTTGCGGAACATTTCAACACCAGTACAAGTAGAGTTCATAGACTCTTCACGCATACCAACGATTTCAACATTTTCACCTACTTTGATACGACCACGCTCAATACGACCTGTAGCCACAGTACCACGACCGGTAATAGAGAATACATCCTCTACACTCATTAAGAAATCCAAATCAACAGGACGAGGCGGTAAAGGAATAAAATCATCAACCGCTGCCATCAATTCTTCGATTTTAGCAACTGCATCAGCATCTCCTTCAAGGGCTTTAATAGCCGAACCTTGAATTACTGGAGTATTATCTCCGTCAAAACCATTTTTGCTTAAGATTTCACGAATTTCCATTTCTACTAGTTCTAGCAATTCTGGATCGTCAACCAAATCAACTTTATTCATGAAAACTACCATACTTGGTACGCCTACCTGACGCGCCAATAGAATGTGCTCTCTTGTTTGTGGCATAGGACCATCAGTTGCAGCTACTACTAGTATAGCTCCGTCCATTTGTGCTGCACCCGTAATCATGTTTTTCACATAATCCGCGTGACCAGGACAATCAACGTGCGCGTAGTGACGTGCATCTGTTTGATACTCTACGTGTGCTGTATTAATAGTAATACCACGTTCTTTTTCTTCGGGTGCACCATCAATTTCGTCATAGCCCATTGCTTTGTTACCACCACCTTTTGATGCTAGTACCGAAGTAATTGCTGCGGTTAAAGTAGTTTTACCATGATCTACGTGACCAATAGTGCCGATGTTTACGTGCGGTTTATCCCGCGAAAAGGTCTCTTTTGCCATTTTATTTGTTTTTAATAAGAGTTATAAATTATTTTTAGGATTGCAAATGTAAGGCAAAGGTTCTAAACACCAAAAGTATTTTTACGGCTTTCTTTCCTTTAATTTTTAATTGTCAAATTTTACTTTATTAAAATAAGTGAAAAAATATTCTTTTTCCAAAATAGATATGAATCAATTATTTTTGAACAATGCTTTTTCATACTCTTTAGTTATATCTCCCAATGCAGAACTTCATTACAATACCAAAACCATGCAACGAAAATTGGCACGCCATGACGCCAACCGAGCAAGGGAGGTTTTGTACTCAATGTAGCGAAGTGGTTACGGACTTTAGCAATATGAGCAACAAAGAAATTCTTTCTCATTTAAAAACTAAAAAAGGAAACGTGTGCGGACGATTAACGCTTAGTCAGTTAAAAACGACGCCGACGCTCAATGATAAACTCAAAAAATTTCTATACGCTTTTGCAACTGTCTTCTTGGCATTTTTGCCCATAAAAAGTTTTTCCCAAGTATTATTTAATACGATGGATCTAATTTCAGAAGATGCCAAACGCACTTTTACAATTCGAGATAAAGAAAATAATAGTCTAAAACGTATTTATGCTGTCTTCCTTCGTGATGGCGAATACGTGAATGCTGCAAATGCCAATCATGAAGGTGTACTTACTGTTACTTTGAAAACCGGCACTTACACCATAGTGGTCAATGGCGAACACGTAAAGCAAACAATAGATTCTTTTGTGGTAGAAGCCGGTATGGCAAACTATGAACTTATTTTAGAAGAATATGATTGCATTAATGCACAAGAGCATATTGATAATAAAGATGTTGATTATGGCAACTACATAATGGCGGGTAGAATGCACAGCGTACCCTGCATGAGTAAGGAGGAGTTTCAAGAATTGGAAAAAAGTCATCAATTACAATATGATGGCTATCATTATATAGAGCTAGAACCAATTATTCAATTTCAGGTGGAAGCGGTGGAGCCACAGCCCTCAAAATTAGAAGAGGGTAAATATGACAACAACTCGCCACTTTTTCATGGCCCGGGTCACCCTGCAGAACTGCTGCTTAAAAATGAGCGCATTAAATAATTTCAGGATAATTAATAAAACATGCAAAACTTCATAACAATACCAAAACCGTGTAACGAAAATTTACATCTGATGCCCCCGACTGAGCAGGGTCAATTTTGTAAATCATGTAGCGAGGAAATAATAGATTTTACCCAAATGAACAACACTGTTTTTTCATAACGCCCTGCCAAAAAATAAAATTTTAAAAGCTCTGTTCTATATATTT
>JBBSPP010000135.1:0-7293 GCA_038258625.1 Chitinophagales bacterium | reverse complement strand
GAATTGAACTCAGTAGTATCTGGAGGCGACGCGGATGTGGCTTCTCGAAAATTAGAAGAAGCTATAAAGCTCAAACCCGAGTCTGCCGAGTTGAGATTTAATCTTGGTGTAATGTATGATAAGCTTTCGCAAGCTGCAAAGGATAATAATAAACGGGCTGATTATTTTTTAAAATCCGAAGCGGCTTACAAAAAAGCCATTGAGTTAGATGCCTCAAATTCAGATTATCAATATAACCTAGGTGTGTTGTATTTTAATAAGGCTAAAAATATAAATGACGAAATGAATAAATTGCCACTTGGAGATAAAAAATACGATGAGCTTAAAAAGGAGCGTGATGTTGTGATGACTGCAGGAATGCCAAACTTAGAGAATGCAAAAAAAACCTTGGAAACAAAAGATTTGAACGACGAAATGAATAGTGTAACCTATAGAAATACTATGATTGCTTTACAACAAGGTTATTCTCTTTTGGGCAAATTGGAAAATGCCAAAGCTGCCGGCGATATTTTAGACAAGCTTAAATAGACAATAACTTAATATTTAACAACCGCTTTGCAATTAACGGCACTTTGCCGTTAATTTTTTTCTTTAGTATCAATATTTGCCATACATTTGCACCTCTTAAAAATATGGGTAAACAACCTTTAATAAAACAAGATGGTGAAGTGGTAGATGCTTTGAGCAATGCAATGTTTAAAGTTCGCTTGGAAAATGGACACGAAGTTGTGGCTACCATATCAGGAAAAATGCGGATGTATTATATCAAAATTCTTCCTGGTGATAAAGTTGGTTTAGAAATGAGCCCGTATGATTTAGACAGAGGCCGTATCACAATACGGTACAAAACAAATACAAAAACAACGAGATAATGAAAGTAAGAGCTTCAATAAAAAAGCGTAGTGCCGACTGCAAAATTGTGCGCAGAAAAGGCAAATTGTACATTATAAACAAGAAAAACCCAAGATTTAAACAACGTCAAGGATAAAATATGGCACGTATAGCTGGAATAGATTTACCAAAAAACAAAAGAGGCGAAATTGGATTAACTTATATCTATGGTATAGGAAAATCAAAAGCCCAAAGCATACTAGATAGAACTGGTATAGATCGTAATAAGAAAGTGAACGATTGGTCGGATGACGAGCAATCGGCCATTCGTACTTTGATTACTAACGAAATTCAGGTAGAGGGTGCATTGCGCTCCGAAACTCAAATGAACATTAAGAGATTGATGGATATTGTGAGTTATCGAGGGTTGCGCCATCGAAAAGGATTGCCAGTAAGAGGGCAAAGTACTAAAACTAATGCACGTACTCGTAAAGGGAAAAAGAAAACTGTTGCTGGTAAAAAGAAAGTAACTAAATAATAAATAAACATGGCAAAAGCAAAAACAGCTAAAACAGGAAAAGCGGCAGCAGCTAGAAAAAGAAAAGTAAGTGTAGATTCACATGGTGATGTGCACGTTACGGCTAGTTTCAACAATATTATCATAGCTTATACCAACAAGCAAGGCCAAGTCATATCTTGGAGCAGTGCTGGTAAAATGGGCTTTAGAGGTAGTAAAAAAAATACACCTTATGCAGCTCAATTAGCATCAAGCGATGCGGGTAAAGTAGCGCACGATGCTGGTATGAAAAAAGCAGATGTGTTTGTAAAAGGTCCGGGTAATGGTCGTGAAAGTGCTATCAGAGCAATATCACAATCGGGCATTGAGGTAAACACTATTATGGATGTGACGCCGATGCCGCACAACGGTTGTCGTCCGCCTAAGAAGAGAAGAGTATAAACAAACATTTTTTATTTTATAACCAAGTCTCCAACATCGAATTTATGGATTTTGATGAGGTTGGAGCTTTAAAAAGAAAATCCTAAAATTATGGCAAGATATACAGGTCCTAAAACCAAAATTAATAGAAAATTTGGTGAACCAATATTAGGTGGCAAAGGCTTACCTAAAAACAGCAATCCACCTGGCATTCACGGTGGAAATCGCAGAAGAAAACAAAAAAGTGAATATGGTGTTCAACTTGCGGAAAAACAAAAAGCAAAATACACTTACGGAGTATTAGAGCGTCGTTTTCGCAACACATTTAAAGAAGCTTCTCGTTTAAAAGGCGTAACAGGTGAAAACTTGATGGCACTTTTAGAAAGTCGTCTTGACAATGTAGTGTACCGCATGGGTATGTGCGTTAGTCGCCCAGGAGCTCGTCAGTTAGTTTCGCACAAGCACATTGAAGTAAATGGTCATACATTGAACATACCTTCTTACCGAGTAAAGCCAGGTGATGTAATTTCTGTAAAAGAAAAAAGCATGCACAACGGTCCTTTAATGCAAGACTTCCGTGATAAAGATCCTAAAATTACTTGGATAGATTATAACGCTGAGCAAAAGAAAGGAACCTACATTGCTGATCCTGAGCGTGACTCAATTCCCGAAAATATAAAAGAGCAACTGATTGTTGAGCTTTACTCTAAATAATCCCCATTACTAAAACAAACAACATATATATATGTCAATATTAAGTTTTCAAAAACCCGAAAAGATTGTTCTACAAAAGGCTACTGAGTTTGAAGGATTGTTCGAATTTCGTCCGCTAGAACCTGGCTATGGAGTAACTATTGGTAATGCGCTTCGCCGTGTATTGCTTAGCTCGTTAGAAGGATACGCAATCAACGGTGTTAAAATAGATGGTGTGGACCATGAGTTCAGTACTATTAAAGGTGTAGCGGATGATGTTACCGATATTATTTTAAATTTAAAACAGGTTCGTTTTCGCAAGAAAATTGAAACTGATATGAACGCAGAAAAAATTGAAATTACCGTAAAAGGTAAGGAAACATTTACTGCAGGTATGATTGGAGATGCTACAAATAATTTTGAGGTAATGAACCCTGATTTAGTAATTTGTAGTATGAATTCAAGTGCCAACGTACGCTTGGAAATCGATATCATGAAAGGCCGTGGTTACGTTCCCGCTGATGATAGTTTGGTTGAAGAAAAAGCATTGGGCTATATTCCTGTGGATTCAATTTTTACACCTATAAAAAATGTAAAATATACGATTGAGAATACACGTGTAGAGGGGCGTACTGACTTTGAAAAACTAATTCTTGATGTAAAAACGGACGGCACAATTCATCCCGAAGAAGCGGTGAAGCAAGCTTCTCGTATTTTAATTCAGCATTTGATGTTGATTACTGATGAGAATATTACGTTTGATACGGGCATTTCAGAAAAGCATGATATTGTTGATGAACAAACGTTGAAGCTACGCCAAATACTTAAAACTCCACTTGAGGATTTAGATCTTTCTGTACGTGCGTTTAATTGTTTGAAAGCAGCTAAAATTAATTCATTAAGCGAATTGGTGCAGTATGAACAGGAAGAATTAATGAAATTCAGAAACTTTGGTCAAAAATCTTTATCAGAAATTGAGCAAGTATTAATTGACAGAGGTCTTGGATTTGGAATGGATTTATCAAAATTACAAATAGAGGATTAAGCCTCATTTAAAAAATAATATATAATGAGACACGGAGTAAAATTAAACCCATTAGGAAGAAAGAAAGCGCACAGAAAAGCTTTGATGCGCAACCTTACTCGTCAATTGATTGAGCACAAACGCATCGTAACCACCTTGGCAAAAGCTAAAGCATTGCGCATACATGTAGAGCCAATCCTTACAAAATCAAAATCAAATACTACGCATAACCGTCGTATTGTTTTTAGCTATGTACAGGATAAAATCACGATTCAAGAATTGTTTGATGTAGTAAGTCCAAAAATTGCAGAACGCCCAGGCGGTTACTGTCGCATTATCAAACTTGACCAACGAAGAGGTGATAAAGCTGATATGGCAATGATAGAGTTAGTTGATTTCAACGAAACTTACGATACTTCTACAGAAGTTGGTACTACTAAAAAAAGAACACGTCGTACTCGTAAAAAAGCTGCAACTACAAGCCCAGCTGCTGATACTAAGGTGGAAGATAGTGCTGCTAAAGATGCGGATGAAGTACCAGCTACTGAAACTCCAACAGAAGATGTTGTTGCAACTGAAACTCAAGAAGAAACACCAAAAACTGAGGAAACAAAGGAAAATGGTGACGATAAGGATTCCAAAACCGACACCTCGGAAAAAGAAGCGTAGTAATCTTAATACAATATTTTTTCAAATACCCCATGCTTCTTAGTATGGGGTATTTCATTTGTTAGCAAAAACTGTTCTTTTTATAATTTCTCAACACAACATTAGTGCATATTTGATTCATGCCGAAAGTTATAAAAATTATTCACTACTTATTTTACCAGCTAAATGTCTTGCCTTTTTCGTTGTTCTTTAATCGATTTTTCTGCGCTTGGTGGTTGAATCTTTCAATAATTTCGTAGAACGGTAATTTTCGAAAATGATAATTTTTTATTTCAGGGACAATGTAAGGTTCTTATAGAAATGGATATTGCTTCGGCTTTTTAATTTTCGTTCAAGCTTTTTTTTTTGGCGACAAAAGTTATCCTTCACAAAAATATCCCTTATTACCAATTCCAATGGTCTTAAAGTATTTTCCGTCTTCGTCATTTTCAGTAGTTGGTATAGTTGGTCGCCAAAATGAGAGTTCAGCGGTTGGAAAAATGAAGGAATAGTCTGCTTCGGGGTGGTTGCGGTCGTAACGCAAATCTGTAGTTTCTTCTATCATTTTAATCAACTCAGTAGCTGGTGTTCCAAATACGTCGATATCTTTAAACAAAATTATAATTCCATTTTCGTTAGGATTTGTAATTTCAATATACTCAACATTATTTTGCGAATTATATTCTATAGAAAATATTGGTTTGCCCTTATTAAAATGGTCAATTTGCTCCCAAGTACTATCGGGTTTTCCCAACTTTTCATAAGTTTCTTTTCTTGTGCACCCAAGGGTAATTCCAAGTGCTGACAACAAGGGGACGACCGTAATTTGCTTCATAACTTATGTGGCGAAGATAGTAGAAATCATGATTGAGTAGATTTCAATAAGCGAATAAACACCACCACAAAGAAAATAAAAAATAGCCAATCGTTGATTCCGTAAATAGTGTAAAACATACCGGCCATAATGTCTTTTTCAAATACATCAGTTACGCTATTATTTAGTATCCAATTTGTCCAGTTTACACTATAGCAAATTTTTTCTACGGCAAATACGGCGACTAGCCATTTTACTTTATCATAAACTTTTGCCACCGCAATGTATGCAAGTCCCCAAATTACAATCATAAGCAGCCCGAAGTTGCTCATAACAGTCATATCCGTTTCTGGTATAGTATGATTAGTAAAAAATCGAGATAAAATAAGCACCGACATATTCATAAAGCCAGCAAGTATAAATCCTTTGGTAATGGTTGATTTTTGTATAGTCATGGATTTTCTATTATTTATGTCTGTGAAGGTAGTAAGCATGCCACGAATACTAGTTTAACCTCAATGCCAAGTTTATTTTATTTCGGATACAATCCAAACCCGAGACAAAAATACAGGGCAACATATATTTCAATAAAAAACCGAAATGAGAATCGAAGGAATATTATGACATAAAAGGATTAGGAATTACAAATGTTAATCATGGTTTTCACAGAAGAGGAATACTCACAAAAAATATCGTACCTCAAGAAAATGAACAGTACGATAGAACTTTTTAGAATGTGTGCATTGTCAGAATGGAATACAAATAAGTTACTAAAAAAAGAATTACAGAAAGTAAAATAAATAGTTTAGGTAACATGTTGAACTAATAGCGCATGCGAAAAAGCCTACATGGGTGCGGTGATGAAGGGCGCAACCAATATGTTTAAAAAGCAGTACAGCTTGATGCAAAAAGATTAAGTCGTATCACTTATGAATTAAGACTTTCGACTAGCTCAACTCTATCACCTCCAAATTATCTACCCGATGATTGTCCACATCGAAGCGTACAATTGTTTTTACTTTATGCCAACCATATTTGCCGCAGGCGCCAGGGTTTATATGTAGCAAATTATTTTTTGCATCCGGCATTATTTTCAATATATGCGAATGCCCGCTGATGAATAAATTGGGTTTGTGCATTTTTATCAACTCTTTTGCGCGGTCATTATATCGGCCAGGGTAACCGCCAATGTGTATCATCAGCACCTTTAAATTTTCGATCGTGAAACACTGATATTCTGGATGATGTTTCCTTATTTCGGTACCGTCAATATTGCCATACACCGCCCGAAAAGGTTTGAACTCTTGCAACTCATCGCTTAGTTCAATATTGCCAATATCGCCTGCATGCCATATTTTATCTACATGTTTAAAATGCTCAAAAATATTGGGATGCAAATAATTGTGCGTGTCAGAAAGCAACCCAACTTTTATCATTTAAAAATGATTGTTTGCCCAATTACATTCCACCCCGCACTTTGTATTCTTTGTGCCAAGATTTCTTTCGTGGGGTTATCTGAGTAAGCCGCCATTTCTTTTTCGGCCACCGTTTTTACTATTTTTTCGTAGGTGGCAAAATCTTTTTCATTCAGAAAAGTTTGCATAAAACGGTCGCGTCGCACATTAAAATTATACCGCTCGGCCAGCTGTACTTTCTCCAATGTATAGTTATACGATTTCATAATCTCCACATATTGCATATATACTGAGTAACTATTTTCTTGAATGCGCTGCTCCATTTCGGGGCTAAGGGTAAGCCTGCTCATCCAAAAGGCAGTCTCGGCTTTTGCCAATTTATTCAGATTTTCAGTTACGGATATTGGGTTGTTCAAATCTATTGTAAAGGTATTTTCGCCTTGTGCAAATGCTGTAGCCGAAAGTGCGATAGCTAGTAGAAGAGAGATGAAGTTTTTCATGAATTTATTTTACAATGACAAAATAATAATCCTTTTTACCTTTTTGCACTAAAATAAACTTACCAGCCAAAAGTGATTCTTCATCTATGTTAAAATCTAGGCTGTTAACCTTTGATTTGTTTATGCCTACCGCGTTTGCTTGGGTTGCTTTTTTAGCTTCGCCTTTGCTGTTGTAAATATTATTTTCTGCCAAAAAGCTAACAATATTTATACCTTTTTCTACGTCACTGCGCGCCAATTCGATGGTTGGTACCCCGTCCATAACATCGAGTAATTCTTGCTCGCTTAGTTTTTGTAGTTGCTCGGCGGTATTTTTTCCAAAAAGAATTTGGCTAGCTTCAATAGAAAAAACAACATCTTCAGCGCTGTGCACAAGGGTCGTTACTTCACTAGCTAAAGTCTTTTGTAAAATTCGTTCATGCGGATTTTCT
>JBBSPP010000134.1:0-7322 GCA_038258625.1 Chitinophagales bacterium | reverse complement strand
GCTGCATGCAGCAATTATACCGACCCCGACCCTATCAGCGACCCACGGCTCACCACGCCTTATTGCAATGACCCTGCTGCCATTAATTATAATTGGGATTTCCCGGGCGTGCCCGACAATAGCGTTTGCTTTTATCCTTCTGAGCGCTCAAATTTGCCATCCACGAGCGAATATGTGTACGTTTTACTTTTTCTATAATAAGTGTTTCATACGTTTCCGCAATAAAAAAAGCAAACTGCCCCAAATCTTTTTCATAAGCCAAAATGGTATGTGGCGAATAACGCTTTTCAAAACGCAGATAATCAATAAATTTTGTTTGTAAATCTTGCATTTATGCAAGTAAAGTTAGGCAATGAAAAAAACTGCATGAACACAAAAAATCCTCACTTTGTGGATGAGGATTTAAATATTTTGTGGAGAACCGTAAGGCTATTTTACAATCTGCCCCGACTCTAACTTCTGCACATATACAGCTTTAAGAATCTGATGACGACGTTTCACTGAAGGTTTTGTAAAATGCTTGTTCGCACGCAATTTTTTAATCAGCTGCGTTCTGTCCGCTTTTTTCTTATATTTTTTAAGTGCGCGGTCGATGCTTTCACAATCTTTAGAATCTATCAATAACATAAATATCTCTTTTTTTTAAAATTTAATAAAATTCCTATTTTCAATAGGGCAGGCAAATGTAAGGTAACTAATGTTGTTTTGCAAAAAATAAAGTTTTTCATTTAGCGCATAATTGAACTAGCGCATAATTGAACCTAAACTGAATTGCTACTACCACTAATATTGCATGGACATATAAATAGTCCATTTGCGCTGTACTTTTTAAACGTAACCATGGCATTATATCTGTACTATTTTATAAAAATAAATAGTATATAACAAATTATTGATGAGGCCTATAACAAAAAACCCAACGTCTCCGTTGGATTTTAATTTTATAAGTAGCAAATAAAATAGAAAATCTAAATCCTTTCTGCTAATTAATTCCTAGGCATTAGCCGCAATCTTTTTAGCCAATTCGCTTTTAGGAACTGCTCCTACTAATTTATCTACTACCTCACCGCCTTTAATAAAAAGAATCGCTGGGATGCTCGTAATTCCGTAAGTCATAGAAGTTTCGCCGTTTTCGTCAACGTTTAATTTTCCTATGTTTACTTTTCCTTCGTGCTCAGTAGCCAATGCTTCAATTGCTGGTCCGAGTGCGATACAAGGTCCACACCAAGGAGCCCAAAAATCGACTACCGATAATTGTTCGTTGTCTAATACATCTGTCTTAAAGTTTGCGTCTGTGAATGTTTTTGCCATTTTGTTTTTTGTTTTTATTATTTAAGTTTTTGCTTACCACGCTTTGCGTGGTTTATATGTTTAATTGTTTATTCGTTGTCTATATTATTTAATTCTATGCGCTTTCATTTTTCCACTATCACCTATCACTTAGTTCGATTCCACTCTAAATTCCAATCCTTCAATATTAGTAATTTCATCCAAAAATTGTGCGCTCATTTCTATTTTTTTATTCCCAAGCTTTACAACTTTTCCTGATGTACTATCTGCAATTTCTATTCCAACTTCGGTGTCGCCTGCCTTTTCGGCGTATTTGTTTATGATTTCTATAAATGCGTCGTCGAGGTTTGTCAGGCTCATGCGTAAGTTCAGACGTTTTGTATAAAGCTTCATTACATCTTCCAGCAATACAATTTTTTCGATGCTGATAAATGGGCGTTTGTCATTCACACGTTTGCTGCGTGTAACGGTTATTTCCATTATCAGTTTATTATCGTTGTTTAAAAAATGTTTGTTGCGCAAATAATGCTCTTTGAACATTAGGAGTTCTTGCCCGCCAGTAAAATCGTTGAGGTTGAATTTACAAAAAAGTGTTCCCGTCCGCGCTTCAATATGCGCCACATCGCTCAGGTAACCTGCCACAATAAACTGCCGCATTTCTGGGCCTTCGGTAATTCCTTCTTCTGCTTGTTTTTGCATGCCGTTGATACAATTTGACAACTCCGTCATATCATGAAAATTGTACAAATCAAACTCGCGCTGATAATTATCTAAGGGATGCGCCGTGATGTAAAAACTCAATACTTTTTTCTCGCGCTTTAGTTTTTCGGCTAATGGCCATTCTTCGCATTCGGCAAGCTTGGGTGGCTGCACATCTGGTAAGCCCATTTCACCAAATAAACTATTGGTAAGCATATCATGACTGCTGGCAAAATCATTGCCGTACTTCATAATCAGATCGAGATTGGTGTACTTGCTACCTGCACCTTGCTCAAAAAACATAGCTCGGTTCATTTCGGGGAAACTATCAAAACCGCCACCCTCGGCGAGGGCTTCAATTGTTTTTCGGTTCATGCCTTTTGATTTTACGCGAGAAGCTAGGTCAAAAATATTTTTAAATTCTCCATTCTCATTTCGCTCGCGAAAAATTTCGTCCACGGCGGCATCGCCCACATTTTTTATAGATGATAAACCAAAACGAATTTCACCATCCAAGTTTACGCTAAAATCTTTTTTACTTTTATTAATATCCGGCCCGTAAACTTTCAAGCCCATTTTTCTGCATTCGGCCATCAGCAAAGACAATACATCAATATTCCCTGCCTTGGTATTGAGCAATGCCGTCATATACTCAGCCGGATAATTGGCTTTAAAATAGGCGGTGTGATACGCCAAATAAGCATAGCAGGTAGAGTGACTCTTATTAAAAGCATATTGGGCAAAAGCTTCCCAATCATGCCATATTTTTTCGGCGGTTTTTTTATTGTGACCATTATCGTCACAACCTTCCAAGAATTTTTCTTTGAGTTCGTTCAGTACGTCAATCTGCTTTTTACCCATGGCTTTTCGCAGAATATCGGCTTCTCCCCTAGTAAAATTGGCCAGTTTTTGCGAAAGCAACATCACCTGCTCCTGATAAACCGTGATACCGTAGGTTTCCTCGAGGTGCTCTTCCATGGCGTCGAGGTCGTATTTCACCTCTTCTAGTCCATGCTTACGCTTTATGTAACTTGGAATGTACGCCATTGGACCAGGGCGGAACAAGGCATTCAAGGCAATTAAATCCTCAATTTTATCGGGTTTAATCTGTTTTAGATACTGCCGCATTCCATCGCTGGCAAACTGGAATGTTCCAAATGTATCGGCACGTTGATAAAGCGCAAAGGTTTTTTCGTCATCCATTGGCAGGGTGTCTAAGTCTAGCTCTACGCCATGATTATCTTTTACAAATTGGATGCTCTGTTTTAGCAAAGTCAAATTCGTGAGCCCCAAAATATCTACTTTTATAGCGCCGGCGTTTTCTACTACTCGTCCGTCAAACTGGGTTACGTTTAGGGCAATATCTTTCATGCGGCACATGGGCATGAGCTCGTCCAATGGTTTGGGGCCTATTAATATACCCGCTGCGTGAATCCCTGTATTCCGAATCGTTCCTTCTAGCTTGGCGGCTTCGCGCAGCACCTTGCCTTCCATATCGTCCTGCTTAAATTTTTTCTGCAGTTCCTTTACATTATTTCTCCATTCGGCCTGGTCTAGATTGTTCTCTAATTCCTCGGCAGAGTATCTCAATATTTTATTTAACTTAATGCCTGGAATCGTTGGTACTAAATTAGTTAGCTGTGTAGTCAATCCTAAATCATAATCCATAGAACGCCCCACATCCTTGATAGACATTTTTGCCGCCATAGAGTTATGCGTAATAATCTGCGCCACTTGGTCTTGGCCGTATTTTTCTACAATGTAGGTAATTACCTTACCACGCCCAAGGTCATCAAAGTCAGTATCAATATCGGGCATCGACTTACGGTCAGGATTCAAGAAACGCTCAAAAAGCAAATCGTACTTCATAGGGTCGATATTGGTAATGTCGGTGCAATAGGCCACCACACTGCCCGCCGCCGAACCACGACCACTCCCTACAAACACATCGTTGCGCTTGCTCCACATAATAATATCGCTCACTATCAGGAAGTAGCCCGCAAAACCCATATCCTTAATTACGCCTAGCTCAAACTGCAATCGCTCCTCAATCTCGGGTGTGAGAATTGGATATCGTCGCTTTGCACCCTCATAAGTCAGAAACGAAAGATACTCATCCTGCGTTTTAAAATTAGTAGGAATTACAAAATTGGGCAACAGCAAATCATTGGTCACCGACACCAATTCTACCTTATCTACTATCTCATTGGTATTATCAATCGCCTGCGGAATATCCTTGAAAATGTTCATCATTTCCGCAGTGGTTTTCATATAAAACTGGTCATTAAAAAACCCAAAGCGATAATCCTTTTTGTTTACATCCGGATTGTCATAATCTTTGAGTACCGGCGTAGTTTGCTTTTCGCCCGTGTTAATGCATAATAATAAGTCATGGCTGTTAAAATCTTCATTTTCAACGTAATGACTATCGTTACTTGCAATCATTTTGCAGTTATACTTAGCCGCATATTTCATGAGCGACGCATTGGCTTTGTCCTGATCGGGAATGCCGTGGCGCTGAAATTCTACATAAAAATCTTCGCCAAAAATATCGTACCACCACTTAAATTCTTTCTCGCCCGCATCCTCGCCATTGCGCAAAATAGCCTGTGGCACACTCGCCCCCAGGCAGCAAGTAGTGGCTATCAGCCCCTCGCTATATTTTTCTATCAACTCCTTATCTATGCGCGGAAATTTGGAGTACAAACCCTCCGTAAACCCGAGGGTACACAGCTTGAGCAAATTGCGATAGCCCTGCGGATTTTTGGCAAGCAACAACTGATGATAACGCTTATCGCGCTTTTCGCGCGTAAACTCTTTTACGTGCCTATTCTCAACCAAATAAAACTCACAACCCACAATAGGCTTTACCTTTAGCGTACCATCGGCATTTTTGTGCTTATTGGCCTCCATCACAAAATTGTACACCCCAAACATATTGCCATGATCCGTAATAGCCACCGCCGGCTGATTATCAGCCACCGCTTTTTCAAAAATTTCTTTGATGCCACTAGCACCATCTAGCAACGAATATTGGGTATGATTATGTAAATGTGAGAATTTCATTGGATTATCAAATTTAGCTTTTTGATTTGATGTCCCGATAGCTATCGGGATGGAAGATATAAAGATTGATATTGGGGGTTGTGGGTAAAAAGTGGAGATGAGTAAAAATTCTTAGAATTTCTTCTTAGGATTTCTACTCTGGTGAAAAACTGACGTTATCAAAACCTCTTTTCTATCATCATTTACCCGAAATACAATTGTAAACGGATATTTCTTTAAGTGAATTTCTCTGAGCAGTTTGCTCTTCTTTGCAAAACTTTTGGGACGCTGCTCCAACTGTTCTTGAGCAGCCTTCATTTCATGCCTAAAATTGTCAGCAGCTACATTGCTATGTTTTGCATACCACAAAAATCCTTTTTTAAACTCATGTACAGCCCTTGCACTCAAAATAATTACGTACATAACTATTTACCCGCTTCCGCAAAAACATTATCAATTATGTCAAGAAACTCATCCATAGTGTATGTTTTGCCACCCGCCAGATAATCTTCGTAGCGATCGTCCATCTCTGCCAAAAACTCGGGCGTATAGACTTCGGAAGTTGCTGTATTGCTATTTTCCTTTTTCTGAACAAAGGATTTAATAAGACCTAGGAAACGTTGACGCTCACCACTATCCAAAAAAGACCAGTATTTGTTTAGCTCGCTATTTAATATCTCTGCCATGGTGTTGTTTTTTATTTCTTAGTCAAAAGTAGGATATTTTATTTATATGCATGCTTACTGATTATCGTCCACCGCTTTTTCAAAAATTTTGGATATATCGCTCGCGCCATCGAGCAGTGAATATTGGGTGTGATTATGTAAATGTGAGAATTTCATGGATTATCAAATTTAGGAAATCGATTTGATGATTTGACAATTTGATAATTGTAGTTGTGGGTAAAAAGTGGAGAGTTCGCAAGATGGTAGGCTAAGGATTTTTGCGTCAATTTTGAGCTAGACGGCTACATTAACTTTCCTGCTTACTTAAGAAAATATTCCTTCTGAAGGTGGTTGACTTTTTTTTATATTGAATAGTTTTATACATTTGAATTGATGCGTGAGATATTTGGTATTCTATTACTTATAGGTACGTATTGGTTTATAGCCAATGGGTATAATAATAGCAGAGTTAGAGATCGAAGAAAATATAGGCGACTAAATAAATCACCTACTTGGAACGAATTCATATATTATAATCTTATAATTCCAAAAGAAAATATATATCATTTATATAGTTCATATTTTATTAGTTCAAAACTACCAAATATTAAGTGCGACCTCCCTTCGCTAGCAATTACAAATGATAATAGAATGTATTTTACTTTTGGGAAGTATAAAACAACAACAAATGCTAATTGTCATGTAAAAAGGTTTGACTATATGGACTTAACCTGTTCGATTCCACCCAAAATAAATCGGCAAGCAAGATCAATTGAATTTGAAGCAATGAATTCAAATTTAATTATTTTGTATTTCTCTGAGGCAAATCAAGTATCTGCAGAACGTTTGCATTCTCGTCTTTGTGCAATAATTAGTAACTATGAATTTAATAAGAAATCAACTAATGAATCGAAAGAAACAACAGCCTCTCAAGTAACTAGAGTTAAAACTATTTCTTCAAAAAAGACTATTACAAAAGAGTCAAAACTAACCGCTGAAGAAAAAGCTGAAAAAGCAAAACAAAGGAAAATCGAGCGAGAAAAATGGAAGAAACTTGATGAAGCAATTGATGCACCTTATCGGAAATTGTATAATAAGTTAAGAGCGCAGGAAAAACTAGAAAAAGAAAGGCGAGAAAAAGAAAAAGCCAAATCAAATCCTAGTAATGCGACTTTTAAAAAGAAGGTAGAAATTATAAAAAAGGCTAATACAAAGAAGACATCACCCACAAAGAAGTCAAAAGTATCAAAGATAACAACTTCTAAGAAAGCATTACTTGAAAGGACGGATATAGGTAAAAAAAAGGTTATTACAAAAAAGCCGACTACACCGAAGAAAACGGCTTCCAAAAAAGCAATACTTGAAAAGAAGGATGTCATTAAAAAAAAAGCTAATACAAAGAAGCCTACTAATCCGATAAAAACGGCCTCTAAGAAAAGAATACTTGAAAAAAAGGATGTAGTTGAAAAAAAAGCTACTACAAAAATGCCTACTAATACGAGTAAGAAGACTCCTTAGTAAAGAGAATAACCGCTCGCGCCATCGAGCAGGGAATATTGGGTGTGATTGTGTAGGTGGGAAAATTTCATATTTCGATTTTCAAATTTAGTGGAAAATTGAAAG
>JBBSPP010000133.1:0-7356 GCA_038258625.1 Chitinophagales bacterium | reverse complement strand
CCGAAAAAATGGTTGCTTCCTGTGCCGAAATCCATCCCTGCGCTACATTCGTAATGCCCAGTAGTGATTGAAAAATAGCCTCGGTACACCAATGGCAACTGCCGCCGAATCCTATTTTTTGTGGCGTTACCAATTTTATTTAATCAACTTTAGAAAATGTCAAAAGCGTTTTGCCATTTTCATCGCCCAAGAATAATTTCATTCCGTCTCGTTTGTAGGTCGCTACTTTTTTTAATAACATAGCGTACTGATTGGTGGCCTCCATTTTATCACAATACATTTCCGAACTGGCAATTTCCCCAAAAATAATTTCTGTATTTGTTATTTTATTAATGTCACCGAAGTACGAATTGCACCCATCATTCCCATTAATTTTATTATCCCTGAGGTTAATTTCAAGGTTGGGGATCTCCCTAAAATCTTGGGCAGCTACTTTAGTATTTTTCATTTCGCGCAGCACCCAAATATCATGGATGGAGGGCAGGTCATCAGTATTTACTTTTTTATTTTTATGCAAAGAGCATGATAATGTTCCTAGCAAAATGGCAACAACTAAAATATACTTTTTCATACTATTAATTTTCTACGGTTACGCCTTTCCAAAATGCGATATATCCTTTTATAGCTTTTGCTTGTTCTGAGGCTTCGGGATAATACCACGCGGCATCTTTATTTTGCTCGCGCTCAACTTCTATTGTGTAATAAGATGCCGTTCCTTTCCAAGGGCATCTGCTTTGTGTATCGGTTTTTATAAAAAATTCTTCCTTAATAGTATCCGGCGGGAAGTATTGATTGCCCTCAATATTTATTGTTTCGTTGCTCTCTGCGATTACGGTATTGTTCCAAATTGCTTTCATGTTTTATTTTTTATAGTTGTAAAAAGACGAAAGCTACACGGCTTTCTTTCAAAATATTTAGTCCATCACTATTTTAATTTATCCAATATTGCTGTCACTTTATCGTTTATTTCTTTGAGTAATTCCTCGTTTGTTATTCCCTTACCTTCTTCAAAATTGTCATTAAAACTGGGTAGGGAGTAGGTGTCTAATACGTTGCCTCCATTAAATTGAAAACGATTTTTGGCAATTTCTAATACTGAAGAACCGCCTCTTTGACCTGGGCTGGTGGCCATTAGCAAGATCGGTTTGTCATGAAAAACCGTGGTGTCAGGAATACGTGATGCCCAATCAAGAATATTTTTAAAAGCTGTACTATACGCCCCATTATTTTCGGCAAGTGAGAGCAATATTAAATCTGCATCTGAAAGTTTTTCAGAGAATGTTATTATTTTATCAGGAATACCCAATTCTTGTTCTCGGCTTTTTTTATAAATTGGCACTTCATAATCATTGAGGTCGAGGATTTCAATTTGGTGTTCGGCAAATAAACTGCTTACCCAAGTGGCTAATTTTTTGTTGATTGAATCTGTACTATTGCTCCCAGCGAATGCTATTATTTTCATGATTATTTTTTTCTTATCAAAAGTAAACTCGCATTTTGGGGATATACATAAACTTCCAAAGTCTTTATAAAAGAGAAGAATCGACGTTAGAAGTTTTATATACATTTGCCGGCTATGGCTATCCAAAAAAATCTTGCTGAACGCAGTAATAATGAATGCGAACTTTGTAACAAACATGACACTGAAACTGTGGGGTATGCAATACCGCCCAAGGATGATTCGAGTCCGGATCATCAAATTGTAGTTTGTACTACTTGCCTTGACAAAATAACATCGAATGATTTTGCAGATGCAGAATATTGGCGATTTGTAACAGGTACAATTTGGAGCGAAGTGCCGGCGGTGCAAACGATGTCATACAAAATTTTGACGAAGCTAGAAGCTACGGATTGGGCAGGCGAAACATTGGAAAGTGTATTCTTGGAAGATAATATTATTGAGTGGGCAAAAGCCGAAGACGAGCTGGCGCAAGAGCCGCATAAGGATTGTTTTGGTGCGCTATTAGCGCAGGGCGATAACGTGGTGCTTACTCAAAACCTAAATGTAAAAGGCACAAGTTTTACCGCACAGAAAGGCACGGTGGTAAAAAATATTAGATTGGTGCATGACGACTCTACGCATGTAGAAGGAAAAGTAAACGGGACTACAATTTATATTTTGACCAAATATTTGAAGAAGGGAAGTTAGCTAAAAATCATCTATCAAATTTTAAACGGCATGTTTGGTGGTTGCCAAGGGAATAAATAATCATGCTATAATCCCAACGCCGAGTTTGACCACACTGAAGGTGACAAGCTATTTGATTGTTTGACATTTGACATTTGTTCATTTGAAATTTGACATTTCACGCATTACATTTGGCTAAAATCAAACCCTTATGAAAACACAACATTCAATTTACTGGTGGAATCTCGAAAATCTTTTTGACGTGCAGGATTCTGCGTTGCGTCCTGATTGGCTTCAAAAACAATTGCGAAGCGAATTAAAAGGTTGGACAGCCACCGTGCTCAATAAAAAAATAAATAACATTGCATCAATCCTTCAAAAAATGAATAATGGGCTTGGTCCAGATATTATTGGTGTATGCGAAATAGAGAACGAAGCCGTAGTACAACGACTGATGACCCAAGTAGGCAAGGTGCTAAACCGGAATTATAAAGTGCTGCATCAAGATACAAAAGATAATAGAGGGATTGATGTGGCGATAATTTATGACACAGATAAATATACTGATGACGGGCACATGTTTTCGTTAGAGGTCATGAAGCGAAATTCTACCCGCGATTTGTTTCAGGTAAACTTGACTACAAAAAAAGGAAACGAGCTAATTATTATTGGCAATCACTGGCCAGCCCGCTTGGGCGGCAAGTACGAATCAGAACCGTACAGAATGATGGTAGGTGAAATTTTGAGTTATTGGATTGAGCGCATTCATGAAATAAAGTATGAAAAAAATAAAGAGAAAAACCCATCGATTATTTTGATGGGCGACTTTAATGACAATCCGCATGATCGATCAATAACTGAATATTTGCGCAGTACGCCCAACATTGAAAAAGTAAAAAACTCAACCAGTCATATTATGTACAATCTGATGTACGAATTCATGAATGGCAAAATAGGCACGCATGTATATGGAAATGAAATAGGATTGTTGGATCAATTTATTGTTTCAAAATCAATGATTGTCAATTCTTCCAAGTATCCTTTTCAAATAAAGAAAACGAACATTGTACAATTCCCCGAAATGATAAAAGGTGAGTACAATACGCCCATTCGTTTTTCACGGCCCAATGCAAGCGATTTTAACGAAAAAGGTTTTAGCGATCACTTGCCCATTGAAATGCTGATTGAGGAATAAATGTTGCACCATTTAGAAATGAACCCGGTATAAAAAGTTCGGCAATAGGTTCAACTGCCGCACATAATCTACACTGCCGTTCACCTTTGGGTTGTAATATTCATCTACACGAGCTTGGTTATTTAGCACGTTTATAATATCCAGTGATATTTCATGGGTTGCTTTTGGACGATTAATTTTATAACTACACGAAAAATTTACCTGAAACAAATCATCCAATCCATTGGTATAAACTTTGCTAAAGTCGCGGTACGAATCTGTGGTTGGATTTACGGCAAGGTTTCCATTCGCATCGCGCAGGAGCGGTATTATTTTTTTTGCACCTGCATAAATTATGCGTCCATTAAACCCAAATATCTTATTTTTTTTTCTGCCAATATTTATAAATTCTTTGCCAAATAGAACATTAAAAGTATAGTTGCCGTTGAATGTTGTATTGCGCTCAATATTATCAAGCGCGGTATATTTTGAGTTATAAATAGAAGCATTTGCGGTATAATAATAATTGTTCACGAAAAATTTTTCAAGGGTGATTTCCATACCGTAGTTTTTTCCTGTGCCTTTGTTTACCAGATCGTAATTGGAGAAATCGCTAGTTTCATTTATGGTAGAAAAATAACTGCTATCATTATTACGCACAGGCAGGTTGTATAAATTTTGATAATAAAGTTCAACCTTAGCATTCAGGTTTTTACCCACACGGCGATTATAACCTAGTACGTAGTGGTGCGCTTTTAGCAAGCCTAAATTTCGGTTTGGTTCTTGCAAGCTCCCATCAGGCATTTCTACTTTGGCAAAATAATTTGCAATAGCTTCCATGGTGCTATGTTTTCCATAGCCTGCATTCAAAAAACTTTTTTCATCCAACTGATATTTTAATGCCACGCGAGGTTCGAAAGAATTTTCGCCATTCAATAAAACATGAAAATGATGCACGCCAGATACCAATGTAAATTTATCCGAAATTCTATATTTCCAATTCACAAAACTTCTGATAGAACCGATGCCATGGTTAAAATCGATTAAGGTGCGCTGTTGATTTCTGTCATCGTCAAAAACATTTTCGGTGAATTTGTAATTGGCCTGAATGTATTTTGTGCCCAGCTGAATTTTATGCTGAGCATTTATTTTTACATTCAGTTTTGTACCTCCGCGCAGCGTTGCTTGGTCGGCCTTTCCATAAAAATCGATATACTCCGCTTTTGAAGTGTCGCGTAAATGTGCGCCATTAGCATTTACTAATTGTCCTGCCGAGCTTGCTTTCTCCTCAGAAAATATTTGATTGGCAGAATATGAAACGGTAGTTTCCAAAAATGTATTTTTATTGATAGCATAAAAATGATTGACCCCAGTGGTGTAAAAACTTGTATTATATTCTTCAGACCAGGTACGCGAAAGATCAGCGAAGACGTTGGGTTCAAGTTCATTTGTTATGGAATCAATCCCATTGTCGCCCGATGTGCTATAGCCCATTAATCCGAAAAGAGAAAACGTACCAAATTTATTGGTTGGCAAAAATAATTTAAAGGTAGCATCTTGATATTTTGGCAGGCCATCGGTATCATCAAACAATCCCAACTTTTGCGCCAAAGAAAGTGTAGAGTAGCGATAATTAATTAAGTACGAACCCCGATACCCTTTCTTAAAAGGCCCTTCCATAGTGCCATCAATGCCTAGCAAGCCGATGCCAAAAGCATACTCTCGTTTTTCGTTATTTCCTTTGCGCAATTTCATATCCATTATGCCCGAAAGCACATCGCCATACTCTGCCGAAAATGCACCCGTATAAAAATCGGATGTTGCTAATAAATCACTATTTAAAGCACTAATGGCGCCGCCACTACTGCCCAATTGTGAAAAGTGATTGGGGCTAGGAATTTCAATACCTTCCAACCGCCATTGCACATATTTGGGCGAATTGCCACGCACAATTATTGCATTATCATACTCTGATCCCAAGCCCGAAACGCCGGCTAATGAAGACACCATGCGCGATGGATCTTGAAACGATCCTGCAAAACGTTGCGTCTCATCAACCGTTATGGAGTTGCCGCTGAGCAACGACATTTCATTTTGCATCTCGCCTTTTTTCTGCGATTTTATAACAACCTTTTTTAACTTCTGAATGTTTTCTTGCATGCTAATTGTTAGCATGACTTCTTTGCCAGAGGTCACAATTACATTCTGTGCGAATTGTGTTTTGTAACCAATTGCCGAAATTTTTAGCACCACACGACCCATCGGCACATTGTCAATTTTGAAGTCTCCATGTACATCGGTTCGCGCACCTTTCGTATTGCTCGAATCCATTAATAAAACAGTTGCACCGATGATTGAATTTTTTCCATCCGCATCTTTTATTGTACCTCGTATAGTTTGTGTGATATTTTGAGCATGGGCGGTTGAAATGCTCATAATCAATAAAAGAGTAAATAGGGGTTTAAAAACTTTCATGGTCATTAAGACAATTAAGTATCCAGATACCCCTAATGAAATTTGATTTTAGGAGACATTTTTTTTCAGAAAAACTTGTGACTGAAAGTAGGTAAAAATTGTTGAAAGAAATAGTGCATTTGAAAACGGGAAGTTCTTTGGAATTATAAAAAAAACCTACTCCGAAAAGTAGGTTTTAATTATAAGGGGACAATGAGGGGGCTCGAACCCCCGACCCTCGGTACCACAAACCGATGCTCTAACCAACTGAGCTACAATGTCCATTTAAGGAAGGCAAATGTATATAAAAAAAATCTTTAAAAACCGTCGAATTATATTTTTTCTTTAATGTTCCAATAATCAAAAAGATCTGTTTGTTCTGACTCGTTCAGCTTCATTTTATTGTAATGATGTGCCTGCTCTTTTTGCCTAAAAGCCTCGTAAATAGTAACCGCACAGGCTACCGAAATATTAAGAGAAGAAATCATGCCCACCTGCGGGATAATAAAATTACCGTCGCACAGCGTGCGAATTTCATCGCTCACGCCGCGTTTTTCGTTGCCAAAAACCAAGGCAATAGGTTCAGTAAAATCCATTTGGTAAATAGATTTTGAATCTTCACCAAGGTGGGTAGAGTATATTTTAGAATACTTTTTGCGTACGGTATCAAAGCATTCTTTGGCATCGGTAAATTGGTGCGTTTGCATCCATTTGCGTGCACTGCTGCTCGTGCGTTCGCCAAATTTTTTGTGTGCATGTATTTTTGTATTCAGTACAAAAATTTCCGAAATGCCCACGGCATCGCAGGTGCGCATTACAGCGGCAATGTTGTGCGGGTCGGTTACATTCTCTATTATTACGGTGAGGTCGTTTTGGCGTTTGCTCAATACCTTGTTTATCTTTGCGGCTCGTTCGGGTGTCATACGTTATGCAAAAATACTTTTCTAAAATTGTTTTTTCCCTGCTTGCAATTTTTTTAATTGCAATGGGGCTGTTTAGTTTTTCTATACAAAAAGAAGTAATACAACCGGATGCGATTACCACCGAGGTAGCCTTGGGCGAATTGCTTTTTTTTGATAATATACTTTCCAGCGATAAAAGCATCAATTGTGGCAGTTGTCATATTCCCGCTCATGGATTTGCCGATACCGTAGCCTTTAGTGTGGGCGTGGGTGGCAAGCGCGGCGATAGAAATGCGCCCTCGGTAATGAACGTAGCTTTTCGTGATTCATTATTTTGGGACGGGCGAGCAAAAGGATTAGAGGCGCAGGTAATTTTCCCTATCGAAAATCCGAATGAAATGAATTTGCCTTTTGATGTAGCGGTAGAAAGGCTGGCAAAAGATGCTAAGTATAAAAAACTTTTCAAAGAAATTTATGGTGAAGTACCAAACAGAAAAAATGTAGTAGCCGCCATCGCCGCTTTTGAAAAAAGCCTCGAAACAGAAAATACTCCGAACGACCGTTGGCTAAATGATGAAGAACCTAGCGGCATGACGGCGCAAATGATTCGTGGTAGGGAATTATTTACCAGCGACCGCACCAAATGTTTTGACTGCCATTTTACGCCTGATTTTACGAGTGATGAATTTAAAAATATT
>JBBSPP010000132.1:0-7410 GCA_038258625.1 Chitinophagales bacterium | reverse complement strand
ATTCACGCTGTTGTTGTAATTAATACGTAGACGAATGATACTACCAATAAGTAAAATACCAGCTAAGGCTAGTAACAAATAAAACCACCAAGTTTTATAAAAAGGGGTTTCAATTTCAATGGTTAAGGTGGTGATGTTTTTATCCCAAAAATTATTCAAATATCGGGCCTGTACCTGAAACTCGTATGCACCTTCGGGCAGATTGGTAAAATCAATGTTGTTACGCGCACCAATGTATTGCCAAGCGGTTTGGTAGCCTTTTAATCTATACCGATATTCTATTGCAATACCTTCGTTATAACCGGGCATGATAAACGAAATGCCAATATCATTTTGAGTAGCATTGAGTTTAATTTGGGAAAGATAATGAATCACATTTTCAGTAGCCAAAAGCTTGTTCTTTACAAGAAAATCTGTGATGCTGACGCGGCCATTGCTCCTGTCAAAATTTAATATATTGGGCTTAAATATATTTACATTATTCAGTCCACCAAATGCCAATAGTCCGTTAGCCGTTTTGAGATAGGCACCTGTATTAAATTCGTTAGACTGCAAGCCATTATGGGTATTAAAATTTTGAATATCACTAATGGTTAAGGTGTCATTTTTTTTGTTGAATTGAATGCGTGATAATCCTTTATTGCTGCTAAGCCAAATCGTATTTTCGTTTTCGGGAAGTGTGGCATACACTACATTATTTTTTAAATAATTTTGGGTATTCCAATGAGCTAGTTTTATATAATTTTTATCATACACCAATAGCCCTGCACCATTCGTGCCTAACCAAATATTACCATTTTCGTCTTCGCGTATGTGCTTTACCGATATTTTTAGCTGATCCTTTTTTGTAACTTTAATAGTTTTTATAAGCTTAAAATCCGGATAAGAAAATACCGCTAGGCCATCGTAAACTAAGGCCACAAATACTTTTTGCTTATCTCGGCTAAGCAATACGTAGCGCACATCAGAGCTTGTTATTGCACTATTGTTTTGGTTTATTTTTTTGGTAATTTGATATGTCTTTTTATCGATTAGTGCGAAACCCTCGGACCGAGTGCTCACCACCATGTTGTCTTCATCAAAATCATCTATTCTATAAATCCTAGATTTATGTTGATTCAGCAAATCTTTTTCGAGGTATGGAATATTCTTTACTATTTTTCGCTGTCTCAAATTATAAATATCTACTCCATTATGATCATGACCAATCCATAAATTTCCGTCATGGTAGCCAATGGCGTTATTAAATTTTTCGGGCGAATAAAAAACTTGTTCAACTTTTTTTGATGCTAGGTCATAGGAAAAACAACCATCAGAGAAAGTGGCAATATACATTTTATTGCCACCCTGTGTGATCCCTCTTGCCGAGCCGAGATAGGACGGAGTAATCGTATTAAAAATTAGTTGGCTTTTGTTATAAAAATTAAGCCCGTCTCCATCAGTGCCTATCCAGATATTATTTTTTTTGTCTTTATAAGAACTAGTGATATAAATAATTCTATCTTTTTCTTTTGGTGGGCTAATAATTTTTTTGTTGGCGGTATCAATTTTTAGCAGACCGTAGCCATACGACAATCCATAAATCTGATTATCAATCACATTCGTCTTTACAATATTGAGGATCCCCAAAGACTGATCGTACCAATGTTCTTGGTGTGTATCAAGGTCAATTTCGAAGACGCCTTTTTTTCGGGTTGAAATCAGCAGTTTGTTATTATAAATTTGTGCCTTTTGCAACTGAGCGCTAACTGTATATTCTTTTTCCAGTACGCCTTGTTTAGAAATTCGTTGAATAATATTTTTTTCAAAGACTAGGAAAATACTATTGCCGTGAGCAACAATATGATCAACGCGAACGGATGCGCCTTGTGTATTTTTAATTTGAGTAATTGTTTTTACTTTGGCTGTGTATGGATTGTAATGCAATAATTCATTTTTGTCATTACTAAAAATAATGCTGCTATCGTCATAAATGCAGGGTCCAAAAAATACGGTATTATTTAAAAAAGGATCGGACGACAATCGTTCTGTCTTTAGATTAAGTACATCCATGCCGCCATCTGTATAAATTAATAAAAGATCATTGGGCGCAAGGAATAATCTATTTATTTTAGAAGACTTCAGCCGTACAGCAGAACCCGGGTCTGCTCTGTAAACTGTAAAATCTTTGCCGTTGTATTTATTCAATCCATCAAAGGTGGCAAACCAAAGCATTCCTTTTTTATCCTCCAAAATATCAGACACCGTAGATTGTGACAGGCCTTGGTTAATTGAAATATTTTTAAACTGAAAATTTGCTTGCCCTTGTGTATCAAAAGCAAGCAAGAGGAGAAAAATGCTCGTATATAAATGAAATCTAAGATTCATTGTTAGTCGATACCCAAATATACCTTGTTCTCTATTGCGTATTTTACTAATGTTGCGGTATTTTTTAGTCCGAGTTTGCTCAGTACATTTTTGCGATGTGTATCCACGGTACGATTGCTTACAAACAATTTGCTCGCTATTTCATTATTTGTAAGCCCGTCGGTAATCAAGCCTACAATTTCCTTTTCCCGTTTGGTAAGTTCAAAATTATTAAACTTATAATAGCCTTTACTTTCATCTTTAAGTTTACTTAAATAATCTTTGAGAATGTATTGCGCCTCTTCTTCTATATAATATTGCTCGTTCATAACTTCGTCAATGGCGGTACATAATGTCTCCGCATCTGCATTTTTATATACGTAGCCTTTCACGCCAGCTTCAAGCATTTTTTTTATATTGGTATGCTCTACATACATTGACAATGCAATTATTTTTATGTCGGGATATAGTTTAGACAATTCTAAAGACGTTTCGTAACCATTCATTACTGGCATATTAATATCCATCAACACCAGGTCTATTTTGTTATTCGTTTCAAGAAATTCCAAGCCTTCTTTTCCATTGTTACAAACTCCCACAATATTAATTTTTTTATTAGAGCCCAGCATCAGTTGCAAGCCGTCTAAAAAAAGTGAGTGGTCGTCAACAAGTAAAATTGAAAAAGCCATATAGTTATTAATTGTATAAAGGTAAAAAAACTATGGCATTCAAAAAATACGTGAAAAGGCGTATTGCTTTTAGCTTGCCTAAGTTACACTTTTGTAATAAGTTTAAAACTAAATTTTAAGCTTTCATCACATTTTTGGGCAAGGTTATCATAAGTTGTGTGCCGTTGCCAGGCTCAGTCTCATAAGCAAAAGTTGCACCTATCAAACTAGCCCGATGGCGTATATTAATTAAACCCGTACCTTGCTCCACGGCTGCTTGATCAAAACCAATACCATCGTCAGCCAACATAATTTTCAGCCGATTGCTATCGTTGTCAAGTGTGATGTTCAGATTATTGGCTTGGGCATATTTAAGTGTGTTGGCCATAAATTCTTGCACCATACGGTAGAGCATTATTTCTTTATCGCCACCTATTTGTAGCTGCTCGGTCGTATCTATGTTGGCCTGTACGTTTATAATTTTTAGCTTATTGGTGCGCTCTATTTCGCTCTGCAAAGCGCTTACAAGCCCAAATGTATTTATCCGATCAGCATTCAACGAGTGGGATATGGCGCGAATATCTACTATAGAATTATTTATCAAATTGCTAATTTCGGTTAGCTTTTCTAATGGATATTCTTTGCTCAGTAGGTTGGTATGAATTTTTGCCACAGACAATTGCAGCCCTACATTATCGTGCAGCTCGCGGCCAATGTGGTTTAGTGTTTCGTTTTGTATTTCGGTTTTGGTATTACTCAGTTCTTGCAGGTATTTTATTTCAGCTTCTTGTTTTAGTAGTAGTTGTTTTCTTTTGGATGAATAGAAGAAAATTATAAAAAATATAAAGCTCAAGCTAATTACAAAAAAGCTAATGCTGATGAGCTGGATAATTAGTTTAAAGTCTTCTTGCATAATGCGGCTATTGGGAAGAGTGAATAATATATAATGCTGGCGGCATGTTTGATAGAATAAATATAAGGGTCGTTTATCTCTACAAAATGTTCTTGTGCAAATCCATGAAAAACCATAATCGGAGTTTCAGTAATTAAAAATAGAAAAAGTCCGAAGCTTATCCAAACCCAAAAATTATTGAGAAAGGAGTCTTTCAATTGCAAGTTAGAAATGGTTTCATAAAAGAAAAAATAGATGCACATCAGTATGAATAGATTTCCAACGAGGTACGAAAAACTTTGGATGCCTCCAGTTATGCTTTGAAAGTAAAAACTGTTGAATAATACCGCGGCCAAAAAAGTAACCAATGCTACCAATATAATTTGTCTAAAGAGTTCGGTTTTTAAAAGAGTATAATAAATGAGGAGGTATAATATTATTTCTATTATAATGGCAAGATTGATGGAAGTGGCAACATCGCGCGCTTGTATAAGGCGAAGTACAATACTATTTTCAAGTAGCACGATGATAGTAAGAAGCACAAGTAGAAGAATGTATTCAGGATTCCTGTTGCGAATAACAATTACAATAACAGAAATTAGCGCAACCCAATATGAAATATGGACTAGTAATATTCCAAGGCGATATAAGCTCATGACCTATCGTGGACCTAAATTATCCACCTCACCTAATAAAGTTCCATTCGCACAACCTCGTGGAGGTGGACACAAGTTATTATGATTAAGCGTTTGTCCTTCGCAACTGCCAGGTGTCCATATTAATTGGTTGGTTTGGGTTGATGTAAATTCTGCTTGAGTCTCTCCGGCAGCATTAGTAGTTACCGGCACAAAGGCCATAGAGTTTTTATCGTTATAGGTAGCGGGGTCCAGGCGGTTGCTTTCGCTTCTACTATTTTCTAAATTTCGATACCGCATGAAGTAGCATCGTAGTTTGTTTACACCCACTAGGCCGGGATCATTTTTTATCATGCAGAGGTAGGAGCTTAGCTCCTCCAAATCGATGGTCATAAAGCGCGAATCAATATCGTTCATAAAATTAGGTGCCGGCGAAACTCCTTCTGCCGTCATTACATTAAAGTTGCCTTCATTGTAAGGATTGTCCTGAAAATAAGAAGACGTTTTGCTCCAAACTTTATCGCGATAATTGGCGGCGTAATCAATCAGATCGTCTCTGCTTATAGCGCAAAACGATAAGCCGTTGCAACAATCCAACGGTTGATTGGCGCAGGGTGCAGCGCCCCTTAGCTTGCTTATACAATCATCTAATTCGGCGCTGGTATATTTTTTATCTATAATATCTTTTTCAATTTCTTGAGCAAGTGCCGAGCAGGTAGCGGCTGGCGGAATGTTAGCGTTACTTTGCTTGCCCCAATAATAACCGCCAGCCAATGCAGCGGCAATAATAACGACGGTTACAAAGGTTCCTAATGTGTTGGATTTTTGCGTACTCATAAGTTTAATTTCGTTGGATTAATAGCCAAGATAATTTTATTTTGGTTGATATAATAATTTATGAGAATAGAATTTTTTTTCTTAATTCATCGAGACATTCTTTTTTTATCAAGTTGATAAAATAGTAGAAGCCGGTTTCCGTTAAAAAAAAGTATTTAATCAATGCCCAAATATTCTTTATTCTCCATCGCGTATTTTACCAAGGTGGCCGTGTTTTTTAAATCTAGTTTGTTCAGCACATTGTTGCGATGTGTATCCACGGTACGGTTGCTCAAAAATAATTTGTCGGCTATTTCTTGATTGGTAAAACCATCCATTATCAGTATTACAATTTCTTTTTCGCGCTGGGTAAGTTCAAAATGCTTAAACTTATAGTAGCCTTTTTGTTCATCCTTTACATGCTCCAAATATTCTTTTAGTATATACTGCGCTTCTTCTTCTATATAATATTGCTCGTTCATTACCTCTTGAATGGCTTTGGTCAGTGTGTCGGCATCGGCGTTTTTATATACGTATCCCATCACACCGGCCTCTAGCATTTTGGTAATATTGGTATGCTCCACGTAGGTAGAGAGCGCTATTATTTTTACAGTAGGATACAGTTTTTGCATTTCTAAAGATGTTTCGTAGCCATTCATTACTGGCATATTTATATCTAGCAGTACAAGGTCTACTGTGCTATTTGCGCTCAAAAAATCTAATACTTCTCTGCCGTTTTTGCAAGCGCCTACAATATTAAGTGTCTCGTTGTCATTGAGCATTAATTGCAAGCCGTCTAAAAACAGTTGGTGATCATCAACAATTAAAACAGAAAAAGCCATAGCATGATTTTATCGCATAAAGATAAACTAAGCAAGCTCCACAAAAAAAACTACGTGAAAAAGCGTATTGCCTGTGGCTCAAAAAATCAAGTCCTTTGTATTACTATAAAAATAAGTACGATACCCGAAGTGTGCCTTCCAAAAAAATAATTTGAACAGCCACACCCAACAATATAAAATTTTGACCACCACTTTAAAAATAAACAACATGAAGAATTTAAAATTAATCGCCATCATTTTATTACTTAGCAACTTTGGCATAATAAAAAATGGCCAAGCCAAACAACCAGCCACAAGCTCCCCCACGCCAGACAAAATATTGTACCTACCCGCCACACTGAACATTGAAGATGCGGAAAAGGGTACACGATTTCATACCATTAATTTTTCGTATAATGATAACGCATCCATAGCGGGCTATGTGCAAACGATGTCATCAATGCGGGTTACATGGGCGTTTACCTATAATGATAATGGCACATTGCGCAGTGCTGCCAACAGTCAGTTTGGCAAAAATTATACATACAGTTTATCTTATGACGCGAACAACAAACTGAGCAAAATAGAAAAAAAAGGCGACGCTACTGATGCGCTTAATTTGGAATACAATGCCGCGAGTAATACGTACACAGGTAGCGGCGGTAAGCATAACGGGATTGTAATAAAACTAAACGCCGCCAGAGATTTGGAAGAAATGCAACAATGGCTAGGAAAACTTCCAATAAACTTAACGAACAATGAAAGCAAAAAAGGAATTTTTGCTGATGTGAATTTGGATGAAAGCGTGAGCATATTTTTAAACATTTATAATGGTTATAATTTAGACTTTAGTTATTTCAATAAATGCCAAATAACGCGTGCTGTCTTTAATAAAAAGAACTATTCTTTTCAGCAATATAAATATGATAGCATCGGCTACATATCTTCTTACATTACAAAATCAACGGCCACGCCCGAGCTGCGTAAATACAGTTTTACTTACCAAGAACAGTAAACGATTTTTATGAGCTAACTGTAAGCCTGAAATAAATTTAGGAATTATTGTTTCATTATAAAAAAATGTCAATCACTCCACCAGAGTTGCTTGGCGAAGGATGCGCCATGTGCCGAAGGCTGCATAATGCAAAGGGTCTCATAATAAAAATTACGTAAAAAGACGTATAGCCTTGGGCTGAAAAAATGAAGTCCTTTGTATTAACAAAAAACATTTT
>JBBSPP010000131.1:0-7418 GCA_038258625.1 Chitinophagales bacterium | reverse complement strand
TATTTTTTCAAAAACAGGGCTATTCAGCGGAAGGTAAGGCCCCAAAAATTGCTTCTCAATTTTGGCATTTGTAAGCAGCGTGCCCCACTCCCAATTAAATTGATGCGAAACGTACGCTACTGCATTTCTATCTTTTATATTATTTATACAATCCCAATTTACCACCACGCGGCGGCTCAATTCCTCCTCCGAAATGCTAAACATTTTAATCGTCTCTACAATACTATCGCACAGGCTGTGGTAATATTTTTTTTCAATTTGCAGTCTTTCTTTTAAATTTTTTTCGGGGAAAGAATTTGTAAGATTTTCGCGCACCACATTTTTTCTGTACCCAAGCAAATGATAAATTAGCAAGTATATAAAATTAGAAATTCCGTAAAGTACCCAAAAAGGAAGCAAGGAAATTAAATACAATATAGAATAAGTTAACTGGTACAAAATTTACAAGCAATAATACTAACGTATGTATTTTATAGCACGTTTATAGTCTTATCATTTATTCTGTTTGAAACAGCAACGAATTATACGAATAATATTTTACCTATCATGGACAGTGCTCGGGATATTACAAGCTGCGAATACCGATTTGCTGCCCGATGAGGCATTGTATTGGCAATTTTCTGAAAGACTGGCCTGGGGATATTTTGATCAACCACCAATGGTTGCTTTATTGGTCAAAATTGGATACTACTTTTTTCAAAACGAATTAGGCGTTCGACTACTATTTGTACTTTTATCTACAGCTACAATTTGGGTAATGGAAAAATTAATACGGCCAACAAATTTTTTACTGTACGCCACGTTTATAAGCGCGTTGGCTGTTTTTCGACTCATTAGTTTTTTTGCGACACCGGATAGTGTATTACTTTTTTTCGCAGCACTGTATTTTTTTACACTCAACAAATTTTTTAAGCAAAAAAATAGACGTCATGCAGTGCTGATTGGTTTGCTTGCTGGGCTAATGCTCCTCACAAAATATCACTCCATATTAATAATCATTTTTTCGATAATTGCCAATCCTCGTTTGCTAAAAACCAAGTATTTTTTAATAGCCACTCTAGTCGCAATTGGTCTTTTTAGCCCTCATATATATTGGCAAATTGCTCATGATTTTCCTACGGTTACCTATCATTTATTTCATCGGGGTGATAACAGTTTTACGTTTTACCATTTAATCAATTACTTGCTAACGGCATTTATATTTTTTGCTCCGCACCTAGGATTTATACTATATCGTGCCGTAGTACGCTCTCAACCAAGTAAAGAGTTGGATAAAACAATGTGGTATGTATTTTGGGGAGTCCTAATTTTTTATTTATTACTTACCCTGCGCGGAAATGTCGAAGGTAATTGGTTATACATAATATTAATTCCATTTTCTTACATGGGCTATTCGTTGCTCTCCCAAAACCAAAAATTACAGCGAATACATTATCGTTTATTTGTACCCGCAACATTATTTATTTTGTTGGTTCGGGCAACTTTGGCGGTTAATTTTTTACCCAACAATTTTATAACAAAAGGAATTATTCAAAAATTTCATAACGATAAAAAGAGCGCATTGGCCATACATGAAGTAGCCGATGATTTGCCCGTGGTTTTTATAAATTCTTTTCAAAGCGCGGCGATGTATCATTTTTATACAGGACAACGTTCAAGTTCGAAAAGAGATTTTGCAGGGCGCCTCACGCAGCATGATATTTGGAAAGATTATATTTTCCTACGGGGTAAAAAAGTACTTGTGGTTTATAATTATATCGATAAAAACCTGCCCGTTATCATGCACAATAGTGATACTATTTCGTACACTATAGTGAACAACTATCAACCGTCAGAGATGATAAAAGTTGCAATGCTGACGCCCTTCAAAACTATAAGAGCAGGTGCTGAAATAACAATACCTGTTGAGCTTACGTATGATCTGAAGAAAATAGGAAGCGCTATTCACTTTGATAATTCTGCGCTCACATATTTTGTAATCAATGAAAAAAAACAGAAAATTTTCGCGGAAAAGAATATACCTCTCTCCATAGGAGATTTTCGTTCGGGACAAATAGAAGTCCCCTTTACCGCGCCCAAGAAGAAAGGAACTTATCAATTATTTTTTGCCCTCACAACTGATTGGCTACCATTTACACGGAACAGTAAGGAGTACAAAATTATTGTGGAATAATGGTATCTTTAACCAATGACCGAGCAAGAGATAAGCGAAAAAATAGAAAAAGAAATCATCAAGACAAAAGAAAAAATTGTGGACTATACCGAAATGTCAAAAGCAGTTTCTCCTGATGATGCAATTGGTCGGCTGAGCAGAATGGATGCTATAAACAATAAAAGTGTGGCGGAGTCAGCTTTGCATAAGGCTAAGGAAAAACTGAAAAAACTAGAATACGTAAAAACCCAAATTGGAAAGGAAGGTTTTGGGATTTGTAAAAATTGTCAATCACCAATTCCCGTAGGTCGCATTATCATTCGCCCCGAAAGTGTGTATTGCGTAAACTGCGCCGAGTAAATTTTTGCCACTAGTCCGCCGCTAGTACCTTTTATAATTTTTACTAGTAAAAGTATTTTTGACCCAACCTATCAGGCGTAATTTTACCCCACGTCATGTTCCAAAATCGAATTCTTTTTCTTGTATCGTTTATCTTTTTTTCTACCATAAGCCATTCGCTTATTGCGCAAACAAATAATCGTTTCCCCGAGCAAAAATATGGATTTCAAAAAGCGAATACGGAAGCGGTAATTGATGTGGCAGAAGAAAAAACCAACCCAAATTCCGAAGCATGGACGTTGGAAAAAAGTATCGCCTTTGCCCTCAAAAATAATTTACAACTTTCAGAGAACGAGCTAAACCAACGAATGCAAGACCTTACGTTGGCACAGAGTAAAGCATCGCGCATACCAGCATTAAATGCCGACGTAAGTTTGGGCAATAGTTACGGCCGCTCGGTAGATCCTACGTCCAACCAATTTATAAATCAAGGTTTTTTGTTTAATAATATGAGCCTCAATTCGCAAGTATTATTGTTTGGTTGGTTTCAGAAAAAAAATGAAATTGAAAAAAATAAGTTTGCTGTACTCGCTGCGAACGAAGCCTACGAACAGCTGCGTGATAATATTGCGCTTAATGTAGCCAACGGGTACCTGCGCGTATTGCTGGCGCAAGAGCAAGTAAAAGTAGCCAATGAATTAATTAATACTGACCTTGCCCAGCTTGCCCAAACCAATCAATTTGTAAAAGCAGGAAAACTGCCCCAGCTAAATTTGGAACAGATGAACGCGCAAGTAGCATCAGATAGTAGCGCTCTTATTAATGCCGAAACGGAAGTGCAATTAGCCCTGTTGCAACTACGCGCTATTTTAAATTTGGATTATCAAACGCCGTTTCAAATACAAGCACCTGATTTAAAAACCAATGAACTTTTGCTAAATGATAAAATGCTACCGGCTGATGAAGTAGTAGCATTGGCCATGAAAAATCAGCACAGAATAAAAGCACAGCAACTAAATATTAATGCTGCCGAAAAAGAAATTGATCAAGCAAAAGGTGCGCGCTATCCTAGTTTATTTTTGGGTGGCAACCTGAGTACAAGTTACTCTTCGCAGTTTAAACAAGTTACTAATCAACGAATTGTAGGGCAACGGCAAGTAGGCAGTGTAACCGTTGCGGGCAACGAATATCCTATCACCACGCCCGAGTATGATTTTACAACTTCTACAATTCCATACACTTCGCAGCTCGATAATAATACGCGCAGCAACATTGCACTCACTATGAACATTCCAATTTTTAATGGCCATCAGGTAAAAACAAATGTAGCGCGGGCGCAAATTGGATTGCAAAATCAGCGCATTGCCCTACAGCAGGAGCAGCAAAATTTGCAACAAGATATACGTACCGCCACCCTACAAGCCACCGCAGCGCAGCAAAAATATAAGGCGTCGCTCAGTAATCAACAGTCTGCCAAGCGCGCGTTGGATTTTGCAATTAAGCGTTACAACATTGGCATACTGCCTACGTTTGAATATACCCAAACGCAAAATAATTATAACCAAGCAAGCTACAATGCGCTGGCCGCTAAGTACGAAATGATTTTTAAAATGAAAGTCTTGGATTTTTATATTGGTAACCCAATCAAATTTTAAGTAAAAAAAGTATGAGCAAAAAAATGATGTGGATACTCGGAATTGTAGTGGGTGGTTTACTCCTCGCGGCGATTCTTAGCACTGTTTTTTCAAAAGAAAAAGCTACGAAAGTGGCCGTGGAAGAATCCAAAAAAAGAACGCTGACAGAAACAGTATCGGCAAGTGGAAAAATATATCCGGAAAATGAAGTAAAAATTAGCCCTGATGTAAGCGGTGAAGTAGTGGTACTAAATGTAGAAGAAGGAGACAGCGTGCGCAAAGGACAATTGCTGGCAACCATCAATTCGCAGACGTATCAAAGCGGTGTAAATAGGGCCGAGGCGCAGCTAAACCAAACACAATCAGGCGTACAAAATGCACGGGCGCAAACCTTACAATTTGAAGCACAGCTAGACCAATCAAAAGCGGTGTATGAGCGCAATAAAAAACTGTATGATGAAAAAGTAATTAGCCTATCGGAATTTGAAATGGCGGTGGCAAATTATAAAACAGCACGCGCCAATTACAAAGCCGCCATAGAAACCATAAAAGGAAATCAGTACGGAGTAGCGAGCGCACGAGCTAACGTAACCGAGGCTAGACAACAGTTACAGCGCACCACAATTTACGCGCCCATGAGTGGTGTAGTATCAGCATTGTTTGTAAAAAAAGGCGAACGCGTAGTAGGCACCATGCAAATGGCCGGTACAGAGATGATGCGCATTAGCGACCTCAGCACCATGAAAGTAGATGTAGAAGTGGGCGAGAATGATATAGTAAAAGTAAAACTTGGCGACAGTGCCAAAATAGAAATTGAAGCTTACGGTACAAAATTATTTTATGGAAAAGTGACGCAAATAACGCAAGCAAATGCAAACGGGTTGGCGCAAGCAGCCGGCTCAATGAATGACCAAGTTAGAAATTACACCGTGAGCGTAACGCTCAACCCAGCCAGCTATGCAGGCCTTACAAAAGAAAATCCAAAACGCTCGCCCTTCCGCCCTGGCATGAGCGCGAGTGTAGATATTTTTACCAAGCAAAAAAAGAACGTATTGTCTGTACCTATAAATGCCGTAACCACCCGCGAAGACGAAAAGGCCGAGGGCAGCTATATGGATTTGATAAAGGAATATGTATTTATAGACAGTAGCGGATACGCCGCACTGCGCCAGGTAAAAACTGGTTTGCAGGATAATAAAAATGTAGAAATCCTTTCAGGCCTGAAAGGAAAAGAAAAAGTATTGGTAGCGCCCTACGGTGCAATTGCCCGCACGCTAAAAAAGAAAGATAAAATTGAAGTGGTGAAGAAGGAGGCGCTTTATGAGGAGGTGCAAGAATGATTTGATGATTTGCAAATTTGATGATTTGGTATTTTCAATTATCGGAGTAACATTACTTCCTTCCAAAATCTGCCGGTATTTCGCCCCAAAATTTTGTTTGCCATTTTATTATTTTGTTTGGGTAGTCGTTTTCTTTTAGCCAGTTTTCGGCACGGGTTACAAGGTCGGTGAGGTAGGGGTCGGTGATTTTAGAATTTGTTTTTTTCTTGGCTACCCAAGCCATGGCATATTTGCTATCTGAGTAAATTGGCAGGTCGCTTTTTTCTTTTTTTAGGATTGCTAGGGCGTGTACGAGCGCGAGGAATTCGCCCACGTTGTTCGATCCGTTTTTGTAAGGGCCTTTTTTAAAAATTTCGTCGCTGCTGTATGTCCATACGCCTCGGTATTCCATATCGCCTTTGGCATTGCAGGCCGCATCTACACTTACGCTCATCTCGTTTGGCTCGCCGTAGGTTGTTTTTTCGCTGGGGGTCATGTCAATTGTTTTTTTAAAGCTGCGGCCTTGATAATTTTCGGGTCCTTCTTTGTAGGCTTGTTCGGCTAGTTGTTTGCTGCCAAAGGCTTTGTATTTTGGATAGGGGTAACCATCTACTTGTGCTTTGGCTAGTTCCCAATCGGTATAAATTCCTGTGCGATGGCCTTGCCATACCACGTAATAAATTGTTTTACGGTTTTCTCTAATTACCTCTTGTGCGTGTATTGGATCTGCGTAAGCTTCTTCGGCTTCGGTTTTTGATTCATAAGATTTGAATTGAGCTCCTGCGTAGCCGTCAATTTGTTTTTTGGCATCCCACCACGATTTGTAAATGCCAGGCTTTTTGCCTTTCCATACTACGTAAAATTTTGGTTTCTTTTTTGCCATAATTTTCATTTGCAAAGTAAGAATAGAAATTTCATGACCACATTTTCGGGTCTTTATATTTTTATCAAAAAAACAAAAACCCCCAATTCCAATAAAGGAATCGAGGGTTTTATGTTTCACTAAATCTACTACTACTTAGTAAGTTTTAAGAACTTAATCATTTTTGCGAACCTTGCTAATATGAGTAAGCTTATTGTTTTCATAAACTTGTACACCATACACTCCGCTTGCTACTTCGCTCATGTTTAGTTTTATGTTGTTCAAACCTTTTTCTGTCTGCGCTATTACGCTTTTTACAACACGGCCGCTCATGTCCAACAATTTGATTTCTACCTGCGCTATTTTATCAATTGATAAATCTATATTCAAAATGTCGCGGGTAGGGTTGGGATAAACGCTTACCACCGAACCATTTGCGTTCCATACAATATCTATTGATTCTGTATAGCTGTTTCGGTTGTCAATATCTACTTGCTCTAGGCGGTAATAGTTATGGCCAATCATTGGGTTGTTATCTTCAAATTGGTAGTTCAATTCGGTAGCGCCTGCACCATTTGCTGCTTTTGAATTTACTGTTCCTAAAGTTTCAAAAGCTTGTCCGTCTGCCGAGCGTTGTACGTTGAAATGACTGTTGTTACTTTCAGACAAGGTTGTCCATTTAACCAAATCACTACTTGCTTCTTTTTGTACAATGAATTTTTTGTACGTTACAGAAAGTGCCGCATTACCAGGGTTAGCCGAGTGAAAATAAAATTGACTAAAGCCTGTAACTGGGAAAGTAGCCGTCCATTGCATGAGTGTATTATCCCAATTCATGGTTGGTGTAATAACAGTTGGCGTACCTGTGCCTAGTGTTCCATCTACTTTTGATATTCTGATGTTGGGGATGTTCGGGTCTGCATTATTACCACTTGTTGGTAATAATGGGAAACTACCCGCTGCCGCATTATAATCTGCAAAATCTGCCTGGGTTAAGTATAACGTAACCGTAGCTGGGCCATTACTTGCTGGCGTGATTGTATAATTACGGCGCACATATGGCTGACCATTATACGTTTGTACCGTTGGGGTAACCGTTACCATGCTCATTA
>JBBSPP010000130.1:0-7502 GCA_038258625.1 Chitinophagales bacterium | reverse complement strand
TACCCGCCCGCGCCCCAACAAATCCATTTTGGGTTGGAAATACAAATTGGCGTTCTATAACATGTCGGGCAATATTGAAAAGAAAAAAGGTTTAGGGAATTTTATAAGAAAAAAACTAGGCGAACCACCCGTACTGGCTAGCACAATGAACTTACAGAATAATGTAGATATACTAAATAATCGTATGGAGAATTATGGTTTTTTCAGGGTGCAGAGTAGTGGCGATACCACCATAAGAGGCCGCAATGTAAAAGCCAAGTACGACATAGATGCTGGCCCGCAATACACCATGCAAGTAATAAATTACGATAGTGGCCAGGCCCAACTTCAAAAAGAAATAAAAGCTGAACAAAAAAATTCTTTCATACAAATTGACCGTCCGTATAATTTTGAACTTATAAAAGGCGAGCGCCAACGGATAGCGGATGAATTAAAAAATAGAGGTTACTATTATTTTGACGAAGATTATATAATAGCCAAAGTGGATACCACCGAGGGACAAACAGGTGTAGCTATTTATTTAAGTCTAAAGAAAACCACCCCTACCCTAGCGCAACAAGCTTATACTATAAAAAATGTTGTACTATTACCCAACTTCAGTATTCGGTCTGGCGATACAAATACAAATTCTTTGGGCAAGCGATATTACAACTCTTTTTATGTGGTGGATTCTGCCAACACCTTCAAGCCCAAAACATTTGAGTACAGCGTAATGTTTGATAGAGGAAATTTATACTCCAAAAAAAACCATAACCTCACCCTGAATCGGTTAATAAATTTGGGTGCTTTTAAATTTGTAAAAAATAAATTTGAATTAGCAAATGAAGATTCGGCACAACTCAATATAAATTATTTATTGACCCCGCTGGCGCGCCGCTCCCTTAGTGCAGAGGTTGTAGGCAATACAAAATCTAATAATCTTACGGGTAGTAATTTGACAATTGGTTTTAAAAACCGAAATCTATTTCGCGCCGCCGAGCAGTTATCAATTAACCTCAATGGTGGTTTTGAAATACAAGTGGCAGGGCAGCAAAAAGGATATTATACATACCGATTTGGGGGCGATGTGCGGCTTACCATTCCACGGTTTATAATACCATTTTCGCCCAAAATAACAACTGGTAGTGCCTATGTGCCTAAGACGCATTTTACTGCAGGCTATGAAATTGTAAACAAAGCCAAACTATATACGATGCAATCCCTGCGCGGGTCATACGGTTATATCTGGAAAGAAGATATTCGCAAAACCCACGAATTAAATCCAATATCCATTGTGTATGCCCAGCCATTAAAAGTGACGCAGCTTTATACCGATAGTGCTGTTTCAAACCCTACTCTTCTAAAAGCAATTGAAAAGCAATTTATATTGGGCACCACTTATAATTATACTTACGACGGGCAAATAGCTAACTACAAGAAAAATTTATTTTACATCGATGTGGGTTTAGATTTTTCGGGTAATTTAGCGGGGCTACTTACAGGTGCAAACGCTAGTGACAGCGAACCTCAAAAAATTGTAGGGGGCGTGTTTTCGCAGTATGCAAAATCTCAGATTGATTTTAGGTACTACCATAAATTTAATGATAAAGATATGCTGGCCAACCGCATAATTATTGGTGGCAGTTTGCCCTATGGCAATTCTAGATCATTGCCTTATATCAAACAATTTTTTAGCGGAGGCAATAATAGTTTGCGCGCATTCCGTAGCCGCTCTGTAGGGCCGGGCACCTATAATTATACTAGTGAAAATGCGCAGGCCAATTTCTTAGCAGATCAAAGTGGCGATTTCAAATTTGAATTCAACACCGAGTATCGCAAACATTTGGCTGGCCCAGTACATGGCGCCCTATTTTTTGACGCTGGTAATATCTGGCTTTATAATGAGGATAGCCTGCGTCCTGGTGCCAAAATAACGCGCAATTGGTATAATGAATTAGCAGCTGGTGCGGGTGTTGGTTTACGATTTGATTTTAGTATTTTGGTGCTGCGCCTTGATTTGGCCATGCCACTGCGCGTACCCTATTTGCCCGAAGGTGAGCGTTGGGTTGTAGATCAAATAAAATTTAAGGATACCGAGTGGAGAAGGCAAAATTTAATTTTCAATTTAGCCATTGGTTATCCTTTTTAAAGTGCAGCTTACATTACTTCCATTTTTACACTTATATAACCCTTTATTCATGGGCAGTTGAGACTATTCCTTTAATTTCGTAGCTAACAAAATTTTAAATTATGAGCGCACAGAAAATGATTGCCGGAGCCTTTATAGGCCTAATAGCCGGCGCCACACTAGGAGTATTATTAGCACCAGACAAAGGTGAACGTACCCGAAAAAAAATAAAATCAAAAAGCAAAGATTTTAAAAAACAGGCTGGTAGAAAGTATGAAGATATTTTAAGTTCATTGCAACAGAATGTACAAAATGTAAAAGAGAAAGTAGAGGACTTATCTGATGATGTAAAAGATAAGGCAACAAGTGTGACCAACAAATTGACAAGCGCATAGCGCAATTCTTTTTATAAAATAGCTGCTAAAATGAACAGATTTCTTTCTGGCATTTTAGCGGCTTTTTTATACCCTGTCCTCAGAGTTTCTAACAAAATATTAATCTTATAAAGGGAATAAATATTATAACAATACATGGCAGTAGTATAACTTTTTCCCGGTGGGCAATAAGAACTTTACTTATCGTTGTTTGTCAATCATACTTCATTGTCAAGCAACTCTAAAACAAATTATATGAATTATTTACTTTATACAATCATCATTTTATTGATTCTAGTCTGGGCTGTCGGGGTACTTTTTTTTAATGCTGGTAGCGCCATTCATTTATTATTGTTAATCGCTTTAATAAGCGTAGTCGGTACGGTGCTGTACGGATCTTCTCACAGTGATGATAATATGAAAACCTTGTAAATAAAATTTCAAATGGTGTAATAAGAAAGATTATAAAAACGCCAAATTTGTAATTGAAATAAATATTTTACTAACTACTAAAAAAAGAAACGAATTATGAAAGGAAGAGATTTTTTACTTGGCGCACTTATTGGCGCAGCGGCAGGGGTTCTATTAGCTCCCGACTCTGGGGTTCAGACCAGAAAAAAAATAAAAAAGGAAAGTGATCGATTGACTAAGAAAACAAAAGAAAAAGCATCGGAATTAGCAAGCAGCCTTGGCTCAAAAATTGATGACCTAAAAAGTAAAGCGCTTGAAAAAGGTGAATCTTTAAAAGCCGCAGCTCGATCAATTGGGAATGTAGCAGACACGGTAGAATCGAAAGTGGATGATGTACAGAAAGCGGTAAAAACTGCGTAAGTGTAAATTTAAAATTGATAAGATTTGAACTTTGAAAAACGTAGATACTATATCTCAGTTTAAATTAAAAGAAAGAGTAAGAACAATCTGCGAAGGGTTGTTCTTTTTTTTAATATTAAAGAACTAATTATGAAAAATAACAAAACTTATTACCTGTCACTTTTAGCAATGATAGGCGTACTATTCAGTGGCTGCGAGGCTATCGCTACTATTTTTGAAGCCGGATTTTGGTCTGCTATTTTATTGGTTGGCTTAGTTGTTGTAATTATTATAGCCATCATATTTAAAACAAAAAAATAAGGCGCTACCTGCGCCTTATAAAATTGATAGTAATCATAATGCCGGCCACTAGCAACCAGACGTGCGCCCAAGCGGATCCATCATAAATTAGTATTTGTACCAACCAAACAATGATTAAAATAAATGCGAGAATGTAAATAATGTTCGATTTATACATATTATAAAAGCACTACGATTAGATGCAAATTTGTTGAGGAGTCATTTCAGAAACTATTGCAATTTCTTTTTTTTATTACATAATTTCCATCTTACCGATGATAATACACCGAACTAAACTAAATTGCTGTTTGAAAAACCCTTTAACTACACTATGAATATTTATATAAAATTTGACACATCATATACTTGCAAAGCGGTGCTCCGAGACTTGATGAAAGAGGCGAACATTCCCTACCATATTGCTGGGCTAAATGAAATAGAACTTAACGAAGAGCTAACAGTAGAGGCATTGGTAGAATTGAAAAAAAACTTTGCCTCTTACGGAATAGAAATAATTGATGATCATAAAACTACGCTAATACAAAAAGTAAAAGATACAATTTTGGAAATGGTGTGGAATGACGAGGTAAACCCAGCCATTACAACCTCAGCCTACCTTGCCGAAAAATTGCATCACAGCTATGGTTATTTGTCTAACTTATTTTCGGAAATAACATTTACCTCCATTGAAAATTTTATTATTATTCAAAAAATAGAACGTGCCAAAAGTTTACTTATCAACGAGCACCTTACACTCACCGAAATATCCTACACACTCAATTACAGCAGTGTGGCTCATTTGTCGGCACAGTTTAAAAAAACCACCGGCCTTACGCCAACTTCCTTTCAAAAAATAATTAAAGCGCGTCGTGAAAATCGAGAAAACGCATAATCTTTTAAATAATAATATAAATTATGAGCACTAGCAACATGAAAATTTTATTGGCGGATGATGATGCAGATGACCGCATGTTCTTTGAAGAAGCCTTAGAGGCTGCACGCATAAAAACTGAAATCGTATCTGTAAACGACGGCATGGAATTAATGGAATATCTTAACGACAATCCCTCTTACCAACCCCACATTCTTTTTTTGGATATAAATATGCCGCGTAAAAATGGTATTGAAGCCCTCAAAGAAATAAGAAAAGACGATGCCCGTAAAGATTTGGTAGTAGCAATTTACTCCACTTCCAGCGCCCAATCGGATATTGAGGAAACATTTATTTTGGGAGCGAATATCTACATTAAAAAACCGAATGATTTTAACGAATTAAAAAAAGTATTGGAAGATGTAGTGAGCATCAATTGGCAGTTCCATACTTCTGGGCTGAATAAAGAAACATTTTTGCTGAATATCTAATTAGGCCATACTAGCATGAAAACATTAATGAAAGAAGGTATCTATCGCATCTATATTTCTGTATTTTTTGGTGCCATTTTCATTTTTCTCTTTTTAAGTGTTGTCACCTTCAAGCAAATAAATGACTTATCCGATATTCAACTTAAAATAACGAACACGTACGAGATACAACAGGAGTCTCAACTTTTATTAACTGATTTGATTGATGCCGAAAACGGTCAACGCGGTTTTTTGCTTACTCGTGACAGCTCATTGCTTGAGCCGTTTTATAATGCTGATAATAAAATAAAAAATCACATCCAAAAATTAAAAAACCTCACCAAGGACAATCCTGCCCAGCTGCGCCACATGGCAGCACTATCCTCTTTGAACAATTGGCGACTTCAATATTTGCAAGATATTTTGGATGATTATGCTCCGCTAGGACAAATGACAGACTACTCCTTAGCAAAAATTAGCGAGAGTAAAAAAATAATGGATAGCTGCCGAGCCCAAATAGCACAAATTAGAAAAATAGAATTTGATTTGCTGAAAGAGCGGAAGCGAATAAATAATCAGCAAATACAATCCACATCGATTTTTGCATTGATAGCTATGCTAGTTTCGCTGCTAATTATACTCATCGCATTTTACAAAATAGATTTTGATTTGCGTAGGCTTCGTCGTATTTTAAAAGAACTTAATATATCAAACGAAAAGCTGAACATTGCGCAAAAGGCTGGTAATATTGGGCAATGGGTATGGAATATCACAAACGAAACCATCATATTTTCTGACCAGCATTATAAACAACTTGGTTACGAAAGTGGCGAGTACCAAACATTAGATGATTTTTTCAAACTAGTTCATCCTGAAGATGTGGTGTTGGTAGAACGTATCACAAATGCCATTGTTAAAGAAGAGCTTGACGAAGGAATTGTTTATAGGATGATAAAGAAAGATGGTTCAATTATTTACCTACAATCTTATTATCATTTTGTAGAAGATGAAAATGGCGACACCTTGGCTGTAGGCGTAAATAATGACGTAACCAAAGATGTAATGCACGCGCAAGATTTGGAAATGAGAAATGACTCGCTCATAAGGGCTAACAACGAGTTAGCGTCTTTCAATTATATTGCCAGCCATGATTTGCAGGAACCGTTACGCAAAATACAAATGTTTATCTCGCGGATTGATAGCGATGAAGAAACTATAATTGCTGGACGGTCAGCCAACTACTTTGGCAAAATAAAAGATGCGGCTAACCGCATGCAAATTTTAATAAATGATTTGCTCGCTTTTTCGCGCTTAAATAAAACCGATAAAATACAAGAAAATATTGATCTTGACGTAATGCTGGAAAATATACAGCAAGAGTGGAGCCAAACCATTGAAGAAAAAAAAGCAGTTATACAAATTGAAGAATTGGGAAATTTGGTGGGTGTGCCTTTTCTAATACAAACGCTTTTCTCCAATATTATTGGTAACTCACTCAAATATTCCCTGCCAGATAGATTACCTATTATAAAAATTAGCAAGCGAACTATAAGTAGTCAAGAGATTGCGGCTTATGATGAGGAAGACGAAATTCAATTTCATGAAATAAAGATTGAAGATAATGGCATCGGTTTTGATAATAAATTTGCCGAAAAAATATTTCAACTTTTTCAACGCTTGCATGATAAGAATTCTTATGCTGGAACGGGCATAGGATTAGCCATTTGCAAAAAAATAGTGGAGGCGCACAATGGTTTTATTTGTGCTGAGGGCAAGCCGAATATTGGTGCCCAATTTATAATTCACTTACCTGTGACTAGCGAGCTCACCGTTACCAAATAATTATATATGCCACTCATAGTGGCATTAATCCAATCCCATTTGACAAGCGTAAGTATTTCTTAATGCCCATGAGGCGAACCTTAAAATTATTCAATTGAAACAAAATAAATTTTCCATTAAAAAGCTACTTAAACGAATTGGCATTGCCTTGGGCATTCTGCTATTGTTGGTTGTGAGCTCTCAGGTTTTTATTTACTATTATTTTCAGCAAAATAAACCAGTTATTCAGCAAAAAATATCAGCCATGCTCGCCGAAGAAATTAATGGCAACATCGATTTTGACAATTTGGATATTGTGCTGTACAAAAGTTTTCCAAATGCGACCATTGGCTTGCAAAACTTAAAAATTTCGGATAGCTTATTTTCTCAGCATGGCACACATGCTGTTGATATTGAAAATCTTTTTTTGAGAATAAATGTAATGTCCTTGCTTGGTGGTACTACCAAAATTGAAAAAGCCATTATGAGCACTGGCAAAATTGAGTTGTTTGTTGATAGTAATGAATACACGAACACCAATATTTTTACATCAAAAGAAGAGAAGAAAAACAAAAAAGAAATTCTGATTAAAAATTTTGAACTTGATAATATTCAATTGGTATTTACCGAAGCACTAAAAAATAAAGAACATAATGTATTGTTCAAAAATTTTGCGGGCAGCATGGATAAAAATGGTAACGAAACAATATTGAAAACCGAGCTGGATGCCGTGGTAAAAAAATTAGGTT
>JBBSPP010000129.1:0-7518 GCA_038258625.1 Chitinophagales bacterium | reverse complement strand
ATTGCCGAGCTAGAAGCACAACTAACCGCCATGGAAAAAGAACGGGATATTTATCGGGAGGTGGTGATGAGGAAGTAGGAATTGATGTTGGCTTGGGTTTTGAAGTTGCCTTTTGGAGGTTATTCTACATATATTTGTGTTGTGCGCAATAGCAAAAAAATAATTTATGAATGCAGTTTTAGGTTCCATTTTAGAAAATTTAAGGGCAATTGAAATTGTTGCCCAACCTACTGTAGAAGCTTTCAAAGGAGATAGAACCAGCTCGGCAAGGTGTTCGCCCAAAATGCTCGACCGCTCTTCGAGATGTTGTTTGCGCAGCAAACGCATCTCGAAGTTTTGATAAATGCAAGTCTCAGACTTGCTCGCACTAGCCGTTGTTGCTGTTTCTAGCCGTTCTTGGAGTTATCACCAACACACCCACCGCACAGTATGTTGGTCATACGCCCAACATGGGCATAACAATACTAAGTACTAAGTACTATTTTAACGAACCTTACAGTAAAAACTATGGTGGTGCGCAAAAAGTATGGGTTCTTTGCAGGCTTATGAACGTTCAAAAATATTTTGATAAATACACCGAGTCACTTATACCGTGGCTGCTTACTAATGGGCTGCGCATTTTGGCAATTGCCATAGCGGCATTAATCATTAGCAAAATAATCCATCGCCTAGTAGAAAAAGCCGTGCGTATCATGGTGCGCGAAAATCATAACAACCCAGATGCCGAAATAAAACGAGAAGATACGCTAATTCAAATATTTAGTACCACGGCTCGTGCAGCACTTTTCTTTATTGCACTGCTCATGATTCTCAAAGAGTTTGGTATCGAAATAGGCCCCATACTCGCCGCCGCAGGTGTGGTAGGTTTGGCATTAGGTTTTGGCGGGCAGTATTTGATACGTGATGTTATTACGGGTATGTTCATTATTATGGAAAATCAATACCGCATAGGCGACGTAGTTGAGTTTGACAATGCTAGCGGCACCGTAGAAGAAATTAGCCTCCGCAAAACCACGCTGCGAAATTTGGATGGTGTGATACAGCACGTACCGCATGGCGAGGTAAAGGTGGTAAAAAATCAAACGTCCGATTTCTCACGTGTGAATTTAGACTTAGGAATTTCGTACAACGCGAACCTAGAGCACGTCATTGGCGTGGTAAACAAAGTAGGCGACAGCCTAACCACCGACGACGATTGGAAAGAATTTATTATAAAAGCACCACAGTTTTTACGTGTAAATGATTTTGCAGATTCATCAGTAGTTATAAAAATTGTGGGCGAAACCATAGCTTCCAAGCAATGGGCCGTAGCCGGCGAGCTTCGCAAACGCCTCAAAATTGCTTTTGATAACGAGGGGATAGAAATACCGTTTCCGCAAATGGTGGTGCATCAGGCTGCTAAAAGTGAAGAGAAAATAGCGCCTAGCGAATAGGGTTTTATTCAATTTCCGTTTGTGGAAAGTACATTGCTTTTGCATCTGCATACTGATGAAAAAGAAATTGGTGCTTTGTCTTATTGTATGTTGTATGCCATTTTTGCAAGCGAGCAAATCGTCGCTTTTGCCACAGTATAAACATAAAGTAGATTTTATTTTTGTCAGCAAAAAATACAAAACGATGAGTTTGTTTGTTGGCAAAGAAAAAATAAAAAGCTACAACATTAGCATTGGTCAAAACCCCACAGGTCACAAACAATACCAAGGCGACAACCGCACCCCCGAAGGCCGCTACACGATTAATGACCGCAACCCGCATAGCATTTATCACCTCAACCTCGGTATCTCCTACCCCAATAATACCGACCGTAAACGTGCTGCACAATTAGGTAAAGCACCAGGCGGCGATATAAAAATTCACGGCTTCGCCGATCAAAACGGTAGCACCAAACTTATGGATACAAAGTTTGCCTACACTTGGGGCTGCATTGCGGTAACAAATACTGAGATGAAAGAAATTTATCAGTTGGTAAAAATTGGTGCGGTGATTGTGATAAAACCGTAAATCTAAAAATGACTTAAATTTGAATCCATGTTGAATAAATATCCATTGGTAATCATTTCTGTTTTATTACTCTGTCTATTTATACAATGTAAAAGCAGTCAGGATAATATTTCACTTACAATAACTGGCCCATGCGATGATGCTTTGTTTGATTCTTTACATAAAAGATTAACCCCTTACATAAAATCTAAGTCAATAACAGATTCAGAAATAGTTGTCAATTTTAAATTCAAAGATGATTGCTGTCAGGAGTTCGGTGGTCGTTATACCATTAATCAAGATTCATTGATTTTTGCTTTTAAGCAAACGAACAATGAAAGCTGTAGCTGTATATGTTGGTATAGATATAAACTAAAAATAACCGATTTTACGGCTCCTGTGAAATACGTAATTGTGAGAGCTAGTCATTAACCATTTTAAAATAAAATGATTAATCCTGAGGATTTACTCAAAATCCTCATAAAGCAAATACTTTTTCCGAATTTTTTTAAAAGTACTTAGCTTGGACTCCCAAGAAGCGCGAATTTCTTCAACAGATTTTTTCTCCAAAATTTGTTGACGCAGTTCACTCGTCCCTGCCAATTTTTCAAAAAAAGAATTAAAGAACCCGTCTGTTTTTTTTGATGAAGAATATGCTGTTTTTATAAAATCCAAATTCAATTTGCCATCTAGCAATTTTAAAATTTCATCAGTAGGTTGATGCAAATTTTGACCATTACATTCTTGGTTTTCATACAACGGATGCGCCGACCCAAAACTTGATTTTGGCACAAATGTGTAGTCTTTATTTTTATAATCAGGATGCCCCCACACTTCAAAGGGCGTTTCTGTGCCGCGGCCTACGCTTACTTCTGTACCTTCAAATAAGCACAAACTAGGGTACAATAAAATGGCCTGCTTGCTGCGCAAATTTGGAGAGGGCGCAACGGGCAAATCGTATAGCATGTTATGCGTATAAAACATACAAGTTATTACTTGCAAATCTGCTTTTACCCCATTCTTTAACCACCCCTCTCCGTTCAACATTTCGGCATACTCGCCAACCGTCATGCCATGCACAATGGGTATAGACTGCATGCCTACGAAAGATTTGTGTTTTTTATCAAGCACTGGGCCATCTACATAAAAACCATTTGGGTTTGGCCGGTCGAGTACAATGAGCTTTTTATTATTCTCTGCACAGGCCTCCATCATATATTGTAACGAAGAAATGTAGGTGTAAAAACGCGCACCCACATCCTGTATATCAAAAATCACAACATCTACATCTCGCAATTGTTGCGCCGTTGGTTTTTTATTATTTCCGTATAATGAAATTATAGGCAACGCCGTTTTAGTATCCACGCCATTTTTTACATGCGCACCCGCATCGGCCTCGCCACGAAAACCATGCTCGGGCGCAAAAATTACTTTTACGTCAATACCTTTTTCTATTAATTCATCTACCAAGTGTCCGCCGCTCGTTACCGAAGTTTGATTAACCAATAATCCTACTCGACCTTCTATATGTTCGTAATGACCTCCTACGCTTACCATTTGATCTGCGCCCGTTACTACATTGGTTGCATATTGTTGCGCAAAAGTTGGATTTAGGTAAGCAATAATTATAAGTAATAAGAATATTTTTTTCATAAAAACTAAAAGTATGATGAACGCCTCGGAAAAAAGTTTAATTAAAGAATAAAACTAACACCGAACCAACACATCAGCAATGTGCATGGTTTTCATATTTATATTTTGCTTTTTGATGTAGCCTTCCAAGTGCATTAAGCAACTTACGTCTGTAGAAATTATATATTCCGCCTTAGTTTGTAGCGCGCTCTGCACTTTTGTATGCGCCATACCAATTGAAATGGGTTCGTACTTTACAGCAAACGTTCCGCCAAATCCACAGCATGTTTCGCTTTCAGTATTTTCTATTAATTCCAGCCCTTTTACTTTTGACAATAGTTTGCGCGGCCCATCTTTTATACTGCACTCTCGCAACGCGCCGCAAGCATCATGATAAGTTGCTTTGGCATTAAATGTTGCACCAAGGTCATCTACCTTTTTTACGTTCAACAAAAATTCGGTCAATTCATAAATGTTTTTATTAATTTTTTTAACGGCATCTCGTTTTACGCCATCGTTAAACATTTTTTCTAAATTAGTACGAATAAAACCTACGCAAGAACCGCTCGGCGCAACTATAATTTCATTCCCGCTAAAATCATTCAAAAACTTTGAACAAACATCTTTGGCTTCGCTCATATATCCCGCATTAAAAGCGGGTTGTCCGCAACAGGTTTGCTTGTCATTATAAATTACTTCGCACCCTACTTTTTCCAAAATTTTCACCGTATTCATGCCAACCTGCGGATACAGCTGGTCAACAAAACAAGGAATAAAAAGTTGAACTTTCATGGAAGAGGGTTTATGGTTTTTAGTGGATTTATTTTTTTATCCGTTGAATTGCGTTAGAAAGGTTATTGAGTTTTATCAGCGTGCTTGCAATTTAATCTTCTAATAAAAAAAAATTGAACCTGGCTGCGCAGCTACAAGTTTTGTTTAAAATCAATCATCGCCAAAGCCGTTTCAGCAGCTTCTTTTCCTTTGTGGCCATGCACCCCGCCCAATCGCTCCCAAGCTTGTTGTTCGCTTTCAAGAGTGAGCACACCAAATATTACAGGACTTTCCAATTCCAAATTTAATTGTGTTACACTATCCGTAACGCTCCTGCACACATAATCAAAATGAGGCGTGCCTCCTCGTATCACACATCCAAAAGCGATAAAGGCATCAACACTATTATGGCTAGATGAAAATTGTTTTATTGCATAACCAAGTTCTACACAGCCCGGCACTTCTATAAACTCAATTTTTATCTGCTCGTAAGCTTTTAATATTTCTAAAGCACCTTCAATTAAGGCTGTATTAATTTCCTTATTCCACTGCGTAGAAACAATGACAACAGTAGCATCATCAAGATGCTCAACGTTTTTTTCTAAAAAATTAATTGGCTGAGTAGCCATACATTAAATGCTAAAATCGCCAAGACGAGCGAGATATTTTTCGGCATTTCTAGCTTGTGTACTACTACCGAATTGGGTACGAATGCGCTTATACGCTTCAATCGCTTTGTCTTCTTTGCCGTCCAGTTCGTACGCAAGAGCCAAACGCTCTAAATATAATGGTGTAAGAAACATATCATTATCATCAGCCGTTGCCGTTTTATAATGGCCAATTGCATCATTGGTTTTTCCAAGTTCCATGTAAGCGTCGCCCAAATTTCCCTGTGCTACAGTAGCCACTAATGTTCCTTCGCCATCAAAATCTTTTAGGTATTTAATGGCCTTATCAAATTCGCCATTGCCCAATAAAATTCGCCCAGCATAAAATTTTGACAAATTACCAGCATCGGTAGAACCGTATTTATCAATTATTTTTAAAAATCCATAATTATTACCATCACCGTTTAAAGCAAGGTTCATGGAGTCCATAGCGAAATATTGCTGGGCCATAAATATGGCTTCGTTAGCTTTTTGATTTTTTGGCTTTTGTAAAAAATTATTGTAGGCGTACAAACCTGCCACGAGCACCAACACACCCAATAAAACTCCGTTCAGGATTTTTTTATTGTTTTCGTACCAACTTTCAATTCCTTTTAAACGGTCTTGAGCCGTTGGTAAATCATCCTGCGTTTCGCGCTGTTGCGGGTTTCGAGGAGCCATATATGCGTCACGTTTTGCCATAACTTTTCTTAAATAAGTGCGCAAATTTACTTAAAATTGTTTTTAACACGTAAACATTGCCCTTTTTATTAGCAAGAAATATACAGTCCTTTTTTCTATAAAAAATTGAAGCTATACGAATCCGCCGTACAATCTACATCTAATCAACAGCGCAGGTGTATAAAATAAATTTATTATAAACTTGTTGTGCATCATATTTGTAAAAATGGGAAAAATTATTGCCATAGCCAACCAAAAAGGTGGCGTAGGAAAAACAACCACAGCAATCAATTTGGCGTGTAGCCTTGCGGTGCTGAATTATAAAACATTGTTGGTAGATTGCGATCCACAAGCCAATGCAACTTCGGGAAATGGGTTCGATCTTAAAAATATTCAGGTGAGTATTTATGATAGTTTGGTGAATGATACGGATGTAAAAAATATCATTCTCGAAACCGAAACACCTAATTTATCCATATTGCCAGCGCATTTGGATTTGGTGGGTGCCGAAATAGAATTGATAAATCACCCTAAACGCGAGCGTAAATTGCTGAACATATTAGAGCCAATACGCAATGATTATGATCTAATCATTATTGACTGTTCGCCATCATTGGGTTTAATTACATTAAATGCGCTCACTGCAAGTGACAGTGTAATCATCCCGGTGCAGTGCGAATTTTTTGCGCTTGAAGGACTCGGTAAGTTGTTGAATACAATTAAAATTGTTCAAAATAAGCTGAATGAAAATCTTACAATAGAAGGTATATTAATGACCATGTACGACGGTAGGTTACGCCTCAGCAATCAAGTGGTGGAAGAAGTTAGTAATCATTTTGAGGATTTAGTTTTTGAAACAATTATACATCGCAACACCCGCCTAGGCGAAGCACCAAGTGTGGGCAAGCCTGTATTATTATATGACGCGGAGGCTAAGGGATCATTAAATTATCTCAATCTTGCAAAAGAAGTGTTGCAACGAAATGATATGACAAAAATCGCCAACCAAGACAAAACGTTTGAAATAGAAGAAAAAGAAAATGAGTAAACAGAAAGCACAAATTGGCAAGGGCATTGGTGCATTGCTTGGAAATATTAAGGAAGAAGTACGAAATTTCGAAAGTCAAAAGTCAGCAATTAAGGTAGAGGAAAATCTAATTGGTAGCATTAGCCGAATTCCTATAGAGCAAATTAGCGTAAACCCAAAACAGCCTCGTCGAGATTTTGACGAAGTGGCTCTTAAAGAATTAGCCGAATCTATTGAACTGCACGATATTATACAACCAATTACGGTAAGTAAAATTAATGCAAAATCGTATCAATTAATTTCGGGTGAGCGGCGGTATCGTGCTGCTAAAATGGCTAACCTAAAAGATATTCCCGCATACATCCGCAGCGTGGATAGCAATCAGCAACTCATGGAAATGGGATTGATTGAAAATTTGCAACGAGAGGATTTGAACGCTATTGAAATTGCACTGAGCTATAAAATGCTCATGGACGATTGCGACTTAACCCAGGAAGAGCTCTCTGACCGTATGAAGAAAGACCGCTCCACGGTTACCAATTACCTACGACTTTTAAAATTGCCACCAAGCATACAAGCCGCCGTACGCAACAATACCATCAGCATGGGTCATGCGCGCGCAATACTGGGTGCCGAGCATATTGACCAGCAAATTGCTGCATTTGCCGAAGTGCAAAATAAAAGTTTGAGCGTGCGAGCAACCGAGGCACTGATTAAATCATTTAAAAAAGCAAGCCAAAATACAGCCATTAAAAAAGCGATTGGTTTAGAGCCAGCATT
>JBBSPP010000128.1:0-7530 GCA_038258625.1 Chitinophagales bacterium | reverse complement strand
TTTTAAAATCACGAAGACTTCATGTTCTACTGAAAATTTAATTTGCAATTCAGTCTTCACTTTATCATTTGCAAAGGAGCCTACCAATCTTTCAAATTCTTTTTCATGTGGTGCAAAAATAGATTGCGGCATTATTTTGGTCAGCCATTTTTTATTTTCTGATAAAATATTCAATGCATCAGCATCAATAATTATTGGCTTCGGAAACGTCTTTAAAATATTTTTCAAAACTGTTGCGGTTACTTTATTGGTTCCAATACCAGGGCCGATGCCAATCGCATTATATTTTTCTAACGATATTTTTGAAGTGATTATTTTATCATATTCATCCGCAATAACCATTGCTTCCGGTACCGTTGTTTGCAAAATGATGTAACCACATTTTGGAATATGCACGGTGAGTAATCCAACTCCAGATTTTAGACACGCTGAGGCACTTAATATACTGGCGCCTATTTTGCCATAACTTCCCGTTACTAAAAGTGCATGGCCATAATCTCCTTTATGCGAAAATGGTTTTCGTTTTTTTAAAATTGATGAAACCAATTTTTTTGTGATTTGAGTATTTTTCATTTTCATATCGTACTACACAAAGTTACTTTAGATAGTATCAATCGTATTTGATAGCCACATCTCTAAAATCAAAATGCTTCACTCCATTACAAAATACTCACCCAAGTATTTTGATAGCCTACTTCATTCACTAAGTCAAAAAGTATTTTGGCATTGTCGGGGTGCAAGCGAATGCAGCCATGCGAAGCAGGGCGTCCTAAGTATTTTATATTTCCCGTGGTGGTGCCATGAATGGCATAACCGCCTATTACAAACATTGCATAAGGCATGTTGCCCATTCCCATGTAGTTTCCGCCAGGATATTTTTTTGAAGTATATTTTTCATACAGCCTGCCGTTAAACCGGTGTTCCATGTTCGGCGTTCGGTGTCCTTTTATGCCGGTAGAAACATTAAATGAATCTAACAACGTACCATTTAGAAAAACAAATAATCGTTGCTTGGATTTATTTACGATGACATAAACAGTACAATCTATTTTTTGGCATGGAATCGTTTTTGTAGCAATTGTATCTTCCGAATTAAATTCAACTGATTGGATATTTTGACTCTGTACATTAAAAAAAAGGCAGGATAAAAAAATTGTAGTCAGAATTGTTTTCATAAATTTTTGCAGAAATTTTTACTGCTTTTATTATTTGTTACTTTAAAGATTGCTGTATTTAGGCTACAAATTATTCTATCACTAGTCAAGAATTTGTAACATTCTTAACTATGCAATCCCTGCAAAAAAAATCAGATAGATCATAACATTTTTTGTCCTTTCATCATTCTCAAAAAAACGGCAACGATTGCAATAAATAATAAGATATGAATCATGTTGCCTGCATCATAACCTAAAAATGCAATCGCCCAAACTATTACAAGTACAACCGCTAACGCATAAAGTAAGTTTTTCATTTTATTTTTATTGCTAAAAAAACTGTTTTACAATTTGTAACCAATGGTTAGTTGACTACTCAAATTTTTGTATCGTGGTGTAGTTGTCGAACCATCAGATCTGTTATTCAACACATCCAAACCAATCCTGCCGCTTATTACCAAATGATTCAGATTAATATCTACGCCGCCTACGATACCAAAAATATTTTTTCGGATATTGTCTTGTTTAAATTCCTGTTCTTGCACGTAAGAAAAACTTGAGCTCGTAAATACATTGCGCTCTTGTAGCAAATAGGAATATTGCGGCCCGGCTAGGAATGTAATATACTCGCTGGGTTTGAATGCTACCAAGATAGGAATATCCAAAAACGTGCTCCTTCTTTTAAACGTGTAAGGGTTTCCCAATAGTGCCCCGTTGCCTCTAAAACCTTTTTGTGTAATAAGCAGCTCTGGCTGAATACCCACTAATTCACTGATAGGAATTCTTAAAAACGCGCCAGCCGTAAGGCCAATTTTTGCATCAGCATTAAACGAGTCGCCATCGGCATCATACACATTGGAGTAGCTCATGCCTGCTTTTGCGCCTATCTGTAAATTTTCTCGTTTGTCGGTGGTGCTTTCTTGTGCATTGGCAATTGATGCCATTGAAAGAAATAGTGCGATTATCATTGTTGTTTTTTTCATGTTTATTTTTTTTAGTTTAGTTTTTATTGAAATGCTTTTTCACAAAAGCGCTTTTTTCACTGTCCGACATTTTATCCGCGGATTCGATATCTATTTTTATATCCTTAAAATGCAAATCCTTATTCAGGAAATTATGCAGTTCTGCTTTTGCGTTGGTTGGCCCAAATAAAAGCACCTGGTCATAGTTCAAAATTTCATCACCAATTTTTTGAAAGTATTCTTTGTTCAATTGTTGTTCTTTATTGTGCATGCTCGATTCGCTTTTGTCTAGCGTTTCTTCTTTCATTTCAAAAGTGAAGGTCGATGCAATTGTCTTGTTCATTTTATTGTTGGCTACATCAATCAAATTTGCATTGCTATGATCCATCCAGATGCCTAGTTTTTTTTGTGTTTTCATATTTCTGTTTTTTTAGTTTTCGATTAAAAGTGGCTCTACGGCTATGTTCATTTCCATCGTAATTTTTGATAATATGGAATGTGCAATCAAACAAGCATCTGCTGCTTTTTTGATTATTCGGGTTGCTTTGTCTCTATATTTTTCTTCGTGAATAACGACCGTAGGGTAAAGCAGTATTTCGCTCATCATTAGTTTATTGCACAGTTTTTTTTTGGTCTTTCATTATCTATGATTGCTTAAAAACAAAAGCACCTCCCTTTTATAATACAAAGGTGCATAGGTATCAAGGCAAAAAAATTACACAATGAGGTATTAGAGTTGCACATATCCGAAAGGTGGCCGCGCAAGATGCCAACGCTTTAGGCCACGCATTAATTTTGCGCTAGGTGATTTTGGACGTTAGACTTTAGAAGCTAGACGTTATGCTTGCGCTAGCCAAACTTGTAGCCTTAAAATACCACCTTGGGTTATTAAAATGAAACTTTGGGGCTTTCAAAAATTGGATTGGGGCGTTCAAAAATAGAATTGGTGCATTCAAATACTGAATTGGGGCGTTCAAATGTTAAATTGGGGCTTTCAAATGTTAAATTGGGTCGTTCAAATGGGGTTTTGGGTCGTTCCAAAATGAAATTGGGTCGTTGGAATGGAATTTTGGGGCGTTAGAATGTGACGCTGGGGCTTTCAAATGCAAGCCTGGGATGAAGGAATGGCTTAAAATGGGGATTTTGGGTTGGTTTTGGGGTTTGGAATGCGGTGGTGTTGGGCTGTTTTTATAGGCTGGGATGGGTGTTTTTTTTTATTTGGGATTTGTTTGAAAATGCCGATTATTTTTTTACATTTATGGCATAAATCATTTCTTTTTTACCCTAAAAAAATATTATTATGGCAGACATTACTAGTAAACTACCTTGCGAACAATCTGAATTTTATGCTGTGGGCGATGTGGCCTGGGGCAGTTGTAGGCAGCAGCTTGACCTTTTTGCTGGCTTTTCGCCGCGCTATACTGATGGTTTTATTGATACTAGGCTGGCGGCCCTGGCCGCGGCTGAGGCCATACCGGGCGCACAGGCACGGGCGGCGGCGGCCGAAATTGTGCTGACGGAGGTGGCCGAAAAAGCGGTGTTGTGCCTGAACGAATGGCAAAAACTAAAGCGATATATTACCAAAAGTGTGCCCAAGGCGGCGTTGAAGGCGAGCCTAGAGGCCGCAGGATCGTTGATATACGAAAAGGCGGGCGATAAAAACTGGGATAAGGTGCGCGCGCTGAACACGGCGGGCAATACTTATTTGGTAGAGCATGAGGCGGCGCTGCTGGCGGATGATAATATGCCGACGGATTTTATGGGCAATTATGAAACGCTGAAAAATGATTTTGCGTTGCTTTATACCTCGGTGCTGGACGCGCGCGAAACGGCTAAGCAAGGCACGCAAGCGAAGGTGATAGCTAATAATGAGGCGTTTGAAAGCCTGATGGATATGATGCTTGATGGGCAGCAAATATTTAAAAACGACCCCGCAGCGGCGGACCAATTTATATTTACGGAGGTGCTAAAAGAGGTGAGCAGCGCGGGGCAAGCGGGTGTAAAAGGGTTGATTAGTGAGGAAGATAGTGGCGAGGTAATTGCGGGCGCTACGGTGCGCATATTGGATACGGAAAAGGTGGGCGAAAGCGGCCCCGACGGTAATTATATTATTAAACCGGTGCCTAATGGGGTGTACTCGATTGAGGTGACGGCTGATGGATACGCCCCTCAGCTGATTGAAGGCTACCGCATTAATTTGGGTGCCGTGGGTACGCTGGATATTTTTATGGTGAGGAGTGAGGGGTAATTAATTGAAGATTACTAGTTTTAAAATTAGAGCGGCTTTGGCTGCTCTTTTTTTTGGCTTTTAAAAAAATCCTCCGAATCGTCTTGCGGCAGACTCGGGGGAGATAAGTAATAAGAATTCTATGAAATTGCCTATTTGAATCGATACCCTATTTTTAGATATGGACTATATGTTTGCGGGCGATAACTATATGTAAAATATTCTTGATAAAGTTTATTGTCTTGTGTAGCGATAAGTAAATAATTTTCAATTGGTTTTAAATACTTCCAATAATACATGTAGGAAATCCCTGCGCTAATATTCGCTCTTCCAAAACTTTTATTTACTTCGATTTGTGCTTTGGGATTACATGTGTAAATGCTTTGATAAATATTCTCGTACTTCTGTGGATCATCATAAGTTATATAATAAGGATTTGTTGGAGCATAAAAATTTTCATACCCTGACGTCAATTGGTCATGACTATATATAGATAATTGAGGTGAAATTATACCCCAAATATTGAAACCATTTCTTGAATAAAATTTATAACCTAGGTTAACTCCAAACTGATAGTTGCCAAATGATGAAATCCAATACATTTTAAAGTCAGGAGGCACATCGGGATGGAAATTTATATTTGAAATTGAGTGTTCTTGTTTTGCTCCTTCGAACTCAAAGAAACCTCCGTAGAGAAATTTATTTTTTGTTTTGGTATAACTCAATCCAATTAAAGTACCCGTTTTGGTATCTAGATTAAACTCCTTACTCTTTTTATAAGAATTATTGGTTATAACTATACCATACTTTAAATCAATGCTACTTGAATATTGTGCATGCACCGTGCAAGATATTAGTAGTAATACAATAATAAATAACTTAATTTTCATTTTCTATTTGCGCTCTACTCTTATGGCGGTAACTTTCCAACCTCTACCCCAACCCCCACCGAAAGCGAAAACTAATTTTTCAGTTTTTTTTGTTGCCGTAATTAAAAAATTGTCAGAGCTATAAATTGACGTTACTTCTATATTCTTTTTATCTAAAGGGCTAAATTTTTCTAGTAAGGCTTCTGTTCTACTGCGATTATACTTTTCCTTTATATCATCACTGTAGTATTTGTATATTAAGGATTGGTTCTTATCAATTAACGCTTGGCTAAATCTACTGACGGTTTTGTCATAATTTTTTGTATTGTCATAATAAACTACGTAATAATATAAAAAACAAATTGAGAGTGCAACAAATAATATGCTGCAAACGATAATTAATATTCTTTTCATATTAATTTCCCATTTTCACTTTTTTCTTAAATTTATTACCAGAGCCCCAGAAGTACCAATTTATAGCACCGTTTCCAATCAATATATTGGTATAAGTAGAATAATTAGTGCGCGACTTTACACCGCAAGTGCCCCAATGATTGATTACCTGGTTTGCGGCCCAGCTAGTACCCGCAACTTTGGTATAATAATTTGTTGAAACCGGGCCACCGTTAAAACAGAATTCGTAATCGCAATCGTTAGGTTCATCAGGTGTACTTACTCTATAAAAACTTCCACATGATATCACTCCGGATCCCACGCATACATTATTTGGAAAAGAAACCGCAGGACAATTGGAGGATGACGAAGCACTTTGTTGAGTCAGATATACCCTCTCATCAATGCTTAACTTATTATAGGATTTATTATAAATAACTTCGGAATTGGCCAAAAGGTTTTCCAAGTAGTTTGTTGTTGAAGTTTCATTTTCGTAAAATTCATCTACTTCATCATCGGCGAGTGAATTGATTACTACTTGTTTATACTTAATTAAGAAGTATTCTAGTTGAGATGTATTCATCATTCCATATATTGAATCTAAGAATATTATATCTCCAGTAGTTGGAGCCTCTTTATCAACCAAATTAGCAAAGCTATCAATAGTGTTTTCATATAAGCCATTGTCATAATTCATGGAACGACTTAAAGCTGGTGCAACTTCTAATGGTTCAGAGAGATTAATAATTTTTTCTTTATGACAGCTAGAAAGGAAAATGGTGCCCGCCATAATAGTTAAAGTGAATGCGCGATGTGCGACTTTGAAAGTTAATTTTCTCATATTTTAAAATATTTAGAAGCAAATGTATTTGGGTGTAACAAAAATGTAATGTTAACGACATCCATAATCTACCCTATATTCGCAATAATATATGGAACACTCAGCAGGTAAAAATATTATAATTATGCGCACGATAGCTGGCTTTACGCAAGCCCCATTAGCGCGCGCAGCAGGCATAGACCCAAGCAGGCTTTCCGCGATTGAGAATGAAAGTAAATCAGCTACATTAGATGAATTAGTAAAACTTGCTAAAGCCTTAGACTGTAAACCTCATAAACTTTTACCAAGTGCAATGCTTACAGATATGCAAGAAGAAATATTAGAAAACCAATCTAATATTAGCACTAATAAAAAGGAGATAAAAAAGTTATGGCATGCAATAGACGAAATCAAGAATAAATGATTAAGAAACTTATTAAAAGCTAAACAAAGAGCCCAACTAAGTGTAGATTGTATCTATACTTTTATATCCTTTTGTGAAACGAAGTAAATACGCCTCATTGCCAAATCGTTACACAATTAGTTATTAGAGTTACACATATCCGAAAGGAAAAAAAGAGACGATTAATTGGGATGCATAATTGTTTGTAGCGGTATAAAAATATGGGTGTAGCTTGCAAGACATTCAAGACAATAAATGTCAAATACAAATTCCTTATTAAGCCGTACTAAAATGTTTTTCGAGGAGATTGGCGATATGTCTCTTTTTGCAGGCAAATTTTTTAGGGTACTTTTTAGCCGTCCTTTTGAATTTAAAGAACTGATTAGGCAGTGTTATAATATGGGCAACCGCTCCTTGTTTTTGGTGGTGGTTACTGGGTTTATTTTAGGGTTGGTGTTTACACTTCAATCTAGGCCTACCTTACAAGAGTTTGGCGCACAATCTTGGATGCCATCGATGATCAGTCTTTCTATTGTGAGAGAAATTGGCCCGGTAATTATTGCGTTGATTTGTGCAGGCAGAATAGGTTCGGGTATTGGTGCCGAATTGGGCTCCATGAAAGTGACCGAGCAGATAGATGCCATGGAGGTTTCGGGTAATAATCCTTTTAAATATCTTGTAGTCACGCGTATTCTGGCAGTC
>JBBSPP010000127.1:0-7546 GCA_038258625.1 Chitinophagales bacterium | reverse complement strand
TGCCAGATTTGGCTCGCCGCTGTACTCAACAACAACGGGCGTCTGCGAGTCGCGGAAGTGGCGCAGGTCATCGGCACCGTAGCGGATGCTGTTGCCGAGCGTAAAAAGCAAGCCCTGCCCGCCTTCGGTGATCATGCGGAAGCGTGCTTCCTGCACAACCGTGATGTGTCCGCGAACAGTCTGCGTCTGAGATTTCGCCATGGTGTTTGATCTTCTGCTCGGTGGAAGGAAACGCGAAAGGTATGCTACTGCGCAAAAGTTCAGCATACAATGTGCCAACTTTTGACGGTTTTCGCGTTAAAGAGCATGATCTTTGGGTGTATTAAGCCCTTAACAATCATGGTGTAAATGCATACTTCTCGTCACAGAAGTGTAAATTGTTTTCAAAACCCCGTCCAACCTACGTTGAGATGGGGTTTTCATTTTAATTGTTAATGTGCTTATTGTTTTTGTTTGTTAATCTTCGCGTAACTTTAGGCATTCAAAAAATTAACTATTAAATGAAGTCATTAAAAATTTTTGTACTACTATTTTTCACCTTATTCAGCACACAATTATTCGCTCATAGCGAAGACCCTAATCCGAACATTACACCATACAATGATGCTCAAGAAAGTATTAATGGTTTTCGAGTGCAACATTTAAAAAATCACGCCGCATGGCAAAGCTTTGTAGCACAGCATCCTAGCTGGGGCGCCCGCTTCAATCGCTATACAAAATTGCCTCACCGAGCTTTGGGAAAACCATTTTCCTATGGCAGTGCCACTCAAGATTTAGTAGCAAAATCACTCGATTTTATTAGCAGTCAATTTTCTGAATTCGGTATTCCAACCCAAAATTTAATCGCTACCCGAAATTTTAATGACGGAAAATATAGTAACGTAAACTTTAAGCAAGTACACAATGGTATGGAAGTATTATGGAGCGATGTAAGCGTGCGCTTTTCTCAAAATCAAGAAATAGTAATGTTTGGCTTGGATGCGCATACGCAAATACCAAGCAGTTTGCCTAGCACAATAAGTGCTGCGCAAGCGCTACAATTTGCTGAGGGCGGGCTTGCCACATCTATTATACATTCAAAAGTACAAGCCGATAAAAAAATTATACCCGTACCAGCAAACGGAAAATACGAATATCACATGGTATATGAAGTATGGACAGAAACTCAAAATACAACCGAAATGCCTGGTAAATACAGAAGCTTCGTAGATGCGGAAACAGGCAAAATTTGGTACAGAGATAACGAGGTAAAACAAATTGGCTTTACGGTAAATGCTGATTTGTATGGTACGAATCTTACACAGCCAAGTCAGATTTTACCACTACAGCATTTACAAGTAACTAGTGGTAGCACTAATTATTATACTGATGCTCAAGGTGCCGTCACTGTACCTGGTGTAAGTTTTGGCGGTTCGTTATTTTTGCAAGGTTTGTACTGCGATATAGTTACTGGGCAAAATGGTACTACCACACCTACTATTTCGCCCAGTGGGATAGTGGATAATGGTATATTCACTTGGGTTCCCAGTGTGCCACAGCCACAAATTCAGCATTTTACGGCCTATCATCATGTAAACGTGGTGCATGATTTCATGAAATCAAAATTGCCACTATTTACCGACATGGATAATCCATTGTTGACCCGGGTAGATCGTACAGATGGTAATTGCAATGCGTTCTACAACGGATCTAGCATTAATTTTTATACCACGGCCAATGGCTGCAATGCACTTTCATTAGTCAATTCGGTAATTTATCATGAGTATGGTCATGGAATTTCGAATGTTTTTTATGCATCACAAAATCGTAATTTTAGCAATGGCGGTATGGGCGAAGGATATTCCGATGTGTGGGCAATGTACATAAATGATGAACCCAGAATTGGTACGGGTTTTGGCATTAGTAATCCTAATGGGGGCATTCGACGCTATGATATTAACCCAAAAATTTACCCTCGAGATCTTACAGGCGAGGTGCACGATAATGGCGAAATTATTGCTGGCGCCTGGTGGGATACGTATCAATATTGGGGTAGTTTAGATAGTGTTTCTTCATTGTTTGCGCAGTCTCACTATGGTCTAGCCAATGGTGCAAATGGTACGGAAGGGCAAGTATATTTTGATATTTTGATAGATGCATTACAATATGATGATACAGATAATAATATTTTGAATGGCACACCGCATTTTCTTTTTATAGTAAAAGGATTTGCCGACCACGGTATTTATTTGCTTAATAATTCAGAAGTTGCTCATGCTGATTTGTTTAATAAAAATAGTGGTTCAGCATTTAATGTACATGCCGAAGTGAAAACTGATTATCTCCCGTTCCTCGGTGACCTTACCATGGTGTATCGTCAGCAAGGCACTAACATACCTACCAACTTGGTAATGAACAGAAATAATACCGAGTACGATGTAATTTTTCCTTCCCAAACAGGTGGCGAAATTTATGAGTACTATTTTCAGTTGGGCGACAATTTAAACACATACGCAGTTGACTATCCGCAAAATGCTGGTTTTACAGTTACAGCTACGCAGCGCAATTTGCCCTACTATGTTCTTATAGGATACGCACAACGATATCAAGAGCTGTTTAATGGAAGCAATGCTCCTATTGGTTGGCAAATTGGTAACATTGCTAGTGATGATGCTACCCGAGGGGTTTGGGAATTTGGCACGCCAATTCCATCATTTGTTGACAATAACGACTCCACCACTTTGGTACAAACTTTTTATGATGCTAACGGAGATGGGCAATGTTTGTTTACCGAAAATGCAACCTCAGCTACAAGCGCGTTAGGACAGGCCGATGTGGATGGAGGTACTACAACAGTTATTACAAAGTCTATTGATATATCTAATTATACCCAACCCGTACTAGGCTACTCACGCTGGTATAGTAACAGCCAGGGAACTAACCCGCGCAAAGATTTTTGGATCACGCAAGTTTCGTATGACAATGGTAACTTTTGGTTTCCGCTAGAGCGCACTTACCAGCCCGACGTAAGCTGGAGAAGATATATAAAACCTTTGTCCAAAGGAGCAGGTAACAGTATTTTGGTGAGATTTATTGCACAGGATATAGCACAGCAAGGCGCCAGTGGCTCGATAGTGGAGGCCGCGATTGATGCGTTGGAAATATATGACTTGGGCGCGGTAGCTACAACGGTAAATAATTTTGCAAAATTAGAAGTAAAACTTTACCCCAATCCGGCCAAAAAATTTGTGAATCTTTTATTGCCAGAGGCGGGCGAGGCGAGCTACGAAATATTAAGCAGCGTAGGCCAAGTATTAAGCAGTAAAAATGTTATGGCTAAAGAGCGCTTGTTAAAAATTTCAACAACCACCTTGGCCGATGGTATTTACTATGTGCGCGTTTATCAGAATGGCGCTATGAGTGTCCAAAAACTTGTAGTTTCAAACTAACCATTCTTTCTGTAAAAATTTAAAATCTCACTTTGTACAAAAGTGAGATTTTTCTTTTCTATTTAATCTCGAACCCTACCTTTGCCGTTGATTTTAATTAAAAAAATAAAATGCAAAAATTACAAGACATCGCATCGCAGGTGCGCCGCGATATAGTGAGAATGGTACATGGCGTACAAAGTGGGCATCCTGGCGGATCGTTAGGTTGCACCGATTTTATGGTGGCACTTTATTTTGAACAAATGCACCACAATGCCAAGAATTTTACAATGGATGGCAAAGGAGAAGATTTATTTTTCCTATCCAACGGGCATATTTCCCCCGTATTTTATAGCGTCCTTTCTCGTTCGGGTTATTTTCCAACTGAAGAATTAGCGACTTTCCGAAAATTAAATAGTCGCCTGCAGGGACATCCTACCACGCACGAAGGCCTGCCCGGTGTGCGAATTGCTTCGGGAAGTTTGGGGCAAGGGTTGAGCGTAGCTTGTGGTGCGGCATTGGCCAAAAAAATGAATGATGATGACAGCCTAGTTTATACACTACACGGTGATGGCGAATTGCAAGAAGGCCAAAATTGGGAAGCACTTATGTTTGCGGCGCACAATAAAATTGATAATTTAATTTCTACCATTGATTATAACAGCCAGCAAATTGATGGGCCTACTGATCAGGTACTAAGCCTTGGCGATATAAAATTAAAATGGGAAAGCTTTGGCTGGCAAATGTTTGAGATGCAGGGTAACGATATGGCCGATGTATTACTAGTACTTGCCGAGGCGAAAAAAGCAACAGGCCAAGGAAAACCAATTGGTATATTAATGACCACCGTAATGGGTGCCGGCATAGATTTTATGGAGGGTACGCACGAGTGGCACGGTATAGCGCCCAACGATGAGCAGCTACAAAATGCACTATCCCAACTGGACGAAACGTTGGGCGATTATTAGGCTGTTATTTTTTTATAGATGGCTAAAATTTGGGCCGCCTAAAAACTTTGCGTTCGTATAATACCTAAATTTACAGTTATCAAAAAAGCCTTTACATATTGTTTTATCTTAGTACTAAGCCTGCTTTGTAGCCTAGCACAAGCACAGCAAAAAAAAACGAGGATACTTTTTATCCTCGATGCATCTAGCTCCATGACTTATGATTGGAATAAAGATTACAATCGGTTTGGCATTGCGCGCGATGTGTTGCTGCAAATCGTCGATAGCATTTATGCTGTAAATAATGAAGTAGAATTTGCCGTACGCGCGTATGGCGTAGATTATCCGGCACAAGAAAAAAACTGCACGGACTCCAGATTAATCGTACCCTTTAACCTGCAAAACGTAAATCAAATAAAGCAATCTTTAAAATATACAACTGCCATAGGTTGGTCGCCCATTGCTTTTAGTTTAGAAAAAGCTGCTTTTGGCGAAATCAATAATACAGCCGCCTACGATTATTCAATCATTTTTATAACTGACGGTGGCGAAAGTTGTGGTGGCGATATATGTAAAACATTTGCCGAATTGCTTACTAAAAAAGTAAGTGTAACGCCCTATATAATTGGCTTGGACAAAAATGAACAACTAAAATCTTACTACGATTGCTTAGGTAAATACGTACCTGTACTAAGCACAGCCGATGTGCCAAAAGCAGTAAAATTAATTGTTGATGAAAACCGTCCAATTTTAGAGAAAAAAAAGGTGCTGGATTTGACCACCGTTTTTTCTAACTCGCCAATAAAAAAAGATACCGCCGCCGTCATTACAAAAGTGATACCACCGCCGGTAAAAAAAGATACTGTGCCTGTAGCTAAAATAGATACTGTAAAAAAAATAGATCCGCCCAAACCACCCAAGCGAGTAACCTCAGTTTTCCCGCGGTTGGAGCCTCTTTCTGCGCTGCGCGGCGTGCTTACACGGCCGCGAGAAATTCCGCCCATGGCCAATCAAATAGCATCAAAAGTTGAGTATGTTTTCGCCGACGAAATTGAGCAGGTCAAATTAATATTGCCTCAATTGGCGCGCATAGAACTTCGAAAAAAACAACCTCCATCAGCGATTCCTCCAGCGCGGATTTTACCACAATCATTTTTGGCAAAAAAAATAGAATACCAATTCGAAGATGAAATTGAAAAGCGTGAAGTAATAACCCTAAGCGAACTTCGACCATTTGCTGCGCGCTATCGATTTGTATATGCCTATCGCGTGCCACAAATGGTAGCCGCCGATCCAATTTTTACTGCCATAAAATATGAATTTACTTTTACACCAATTAAGCGGGATACGATTGTGAGCATGCTAAGCCCGCCCAAACAAATTGATACCCGAGAAGCAGGTACTAAGCAAGAAGCCAATACCAACGTAAGCCGCGAAGTAGTGCCCAATGATGAAACCATGGTGCAGGTATTTTTTATAAATAAATTTCAGCGGAATAAAATGTACATGGGTGCTACACCAACCATTATTGTGCAGGATGCATTTACGAATGCCGATGTTACACAATTCATTCGCAGCACCACCAGTGGTACGCCAGACATGAAACCGATAAAACCCGGCGTATATAATTTTATAGTAAAAGGGGATAATCGAATTGTAACGCCCAATGTGCGTATTGATGCCAACAACATAAACAAAGTATATATTGAAGTTACGGATGGTACTATTGAGTTTGCGTACATCGGTAATTTAAAAAGACCTGTAAAAGAATTTCAAGCTATTGTAAACCCACGATTTGAAAATACAGGCAAAACAGTAATTCAAGAATGTAAGGATAAATTATACTATTCGCCAGGGACTTACTACATCGAAATAAATACGGTGCCAGCTACAAAATTTGCCATGGTCGAACTAGACTTTGGCGAAATAAGACAAATACAAATTGCCGAGGCTGGTTTCCTACAAATTAATAATACAACTCGTTTAGGAAAAGTAGATTTGCTGCAACCACTGAATGATGATTATGCTAGGTTCGAAACCCTCACCATTAATGGTAATATTACTGACCAGAAGCTTACGATGCAACCAGGTACTTACCAAGCTACTTTTGCAAGAGACCCACAAACACCAGCCCTTGGTAGTAAAACAATATCGTTCACTGTAAAAAGTAATGAGACCACACAGTTGTTTTTGGAATAATTATAGGCACTTAAAATCACAGCTACAAAGAAGCTGTTACCTTCATTATATTTTTTTGATTAGCTATCAAGCTAGCTTGCGCTAAAGGTTATTTCGATTTTTTTTAGGCTTAAGTTGAAGGATCAAACTTTGACGTGACGCTGCTTGGCTTACAAATTTTAGTTTGCAGATAAGATTTTGCATAAAAAAAGAGTCACCATTGCTGATGACTCTTTCTAATTGGTCGGGAGGACAGGATTCGAACCTGCGACCCCGTGCTCCCAAAGCACGTATTCTACCGAGCTGAACTACCTCCCGAGCTGTTCACATTTTATTGCGAACGTGTTCATAGTTTATTTTATAGAGTAAACTAGCTCTTTTCTTTACCGAGATTTTTTGTCTCAATTGGCCCCGCCTGTGGCGAGGTCTTGAAAATCTAATACTCGCTGCGCTCATATTGATTTTCTACCGCGGAGAGACAGGGACTCGAACCCTGGCGACGGTCACCCGTCGACAGATTAGCAATCTGCTCCATTACCGCTCTGGCACCTCTCCTTTTTATCGTTTAAATAATATTTAAAAGAACACCGATTCTAAAATCGGAATGCGAAAGTAGTTTATTTTATTAAAAAGACAATAATTCTACCTCAAATATTAATGTAGAATTTGGCTTAATATGTGCACCCGCTGATCGGTCGCCATAAGCCAAATTTGGGGGAAGAAATAATTTCCATTTACTGCCCGTGGGCATTAACTGCAAAGCCTCCGTCCAACCGCTAATCACCATATTAAGTGGGAAAGTTGCTGGCTGCCCGCGTTGCACACTACTATCAAAAACAGTACCGTCTATCAATGTGCCATGGTAGTGGCACGTTACATTATCGGTGGAGGTCGGTTTTGGCCCGTTGCCTTCTTTCATTATTTCGTATTGTAGACCACTTGTGAGCTCTACAACTTCTTCTCGTTTTGCGTTTTCTGCCAAAAAGGCTTTTCCTTCTTCTATCATTTTTTTAT
>JBBSPP010000126.1:0-7553 GCA_038258625.1 Chitinophagales bacterium | reverse complement strand
GAAGCACAAGCTTCTTGTAAGTTACTCGAAGCTGGTTATGTAGATGGTTCGTGCAAGTTGAAATAGCCCAACAAAAAGAAAAAACCAGTTCCTTTGAACTGGTTTTTTTTTGCCAATTAGCAGGAAAAAAAAATACTTTGCTCCATGAAGTTTTTGGTTAAACCTTTTTACTATAATTTTGATGATAGAAATAATCGTTATGAATAAGCCAAGAGTAGTGAAAGATTACGAAAAATTAGATGTAGAAATTCAGGAGCAAATAAAGCTGTCTTATCCCTTTGGGTTTGAGCGGAAGTTGGTAAAATTTACCAATGCCGAAGGCAAATTAATAAGTGCACTGCCTTTTGAAACTGATGAAAAATATTACCTCGTGCGTATGACATTGCAAGAGGCTAAAGATATTATTGAAGATGATGAAGATTATGACGATGACGGCAACCTCAAAGATTCGGTGAAAGTAGAGTATGAAGAAAAATACGATGAAGACGATCTGGAATTGGACGAAGTAGCTACTGACGATGACGTGGATGATGCCGATGATGATGATGGCGGAGATGCAGAGGCTGACGATGAGGACGAAGAATAGTTCTAGTGTGGATTGTATTTTATTGTATCAGAAAAAGGTGCGGGTCATTTAGAATTTAGGTGAAATATTCCTTCAGTATAGTTGAGTTTTGCAATATAACATGCTCAAAAAGTTAAATTCGGCTAGTAAATTTTAGCAGTTTTCCTATAAAATATTATTGCACCTGTCACTTTACTCGAATAGCTTTGCGCATTATTTCAAAATTAAAAATTAAACAATGAGAATCATTTTCATTTTAGCTTTCGCGCTCATGCAGCTCGGCGCTATGGCAGCCAATGCTCCACAAAACGTAGAAAAATCTTTTAAAACTAAATACCCTACAGCCACCGACGTAGAATGGTACGATGAAGAGGATGGAACTTTTGCCGCTTATTTTTATATTAATGAAGAAAGCAAAACAGCAAAATTTAATACCGCAGGTAATTGGACCGAAACACGCACGTTTTTGGATGCAGATAAAATGCCGCGTGCTATAAATAATTCATTAAAATCAACGTACAAAAATGCAGAAGTAAGCAGCGTAACGATGATAGAGTTACCCAACAACTTGAGCCAGTACGAAATAAGCGCCGAGGCAAATAATATGACCTACCTGCTTACTTATGATGATAAAGGCACGCTTTTAAAAACACTAGAGCAAACAACTACCGATACTGAATTGATGATGGGTAATGAGGATGAAGAGTAAATTATTTCATTAGAATATTATTGAGAAAAGCCCATTTTGTGGGCTTTTCTCTATTTAATTACTTCGTGGATAAACTGGATGAACGATGTCAAAGTATAAAAAAGTGATTGTTCAGATTTTATGATTTTATCTATGACCGCATCACGACTGCCTGGTTGGGTATAATAAAACGCGCCTACAAAACTGCTCGTAATTTTCCTTTCATACACCCTAAAATCAGTAGCTCCATCACCAATCATAGTAATTTCAGTTTCTGTTAATTTTCTTTCTGCCACTAATTCTTTGATAATTTTTTCTTTATCGCGCTGTATAATATTCTCAAAGATCATGGGTTGATTATCGTCCAAAATTTTATTTGCCTGAATATTTTCGGGCGGCAAAATACCTGCCATCATTGGCCGAATCCAGTCTTCAAAACCACCCGAAACTACAAACACCGAATGACCCGATTGTTGCAAAAAATTTAAAAGTTGAATAATTTCAGCATCGATTCGTTGCGCATTATATGCTACATAGTTTTCAATCACTTTCTTAGTAGGCGCTGCAATCGCCAACCTTCTTTTAAGTGATGCAGCCATCGAAATTTTACCCGTCATTCCTAGGTCGCAAATGGCGGTAATCTCCGCTCGCTTTTTTTCTAGTAGCTTATCATTTGCCAAGGAAAGCTGAATAATTTCATCAAGTGTTTCGCCAGGAAAAATGGTGGAATCAAAATCAAAAATGAAGGTTTTCTTTTTCAAAGTATGTTTTTAAAATGCATTACACTTGAGATAAAAAATCAACTAATTTTTGATAATGTGTCATCGTTAAGTTTGGAAAGTTTGCTGCCCGAATCGTTTGGTCTTTGAGTTTTCCATACCCCGTGCCAATTTGCATTCCTATATATTCTGCTTCCATTCTAATCCTTTTTAAATAATCAATTTCGCCTATTAAACAATTAACAGAAGCTGACCGATTTTCAATTTCGATTGTCAAAAATTGCAGCTGCGCATGGCCATCAATTAACTCATACAACATCTTATTTTTTGCTACCGTTTCGGCAAATATTTTATGCATACCACCATTCTGATTCCACCGTGCCACTTGCTCTCCGAGCAAATAAATGCCCAGCGTATTGGGCGTTTGGGTAGTTTGAAAATCTGACTGCATAATTTTTGCCATGGCGGGTAAATTTATCATACCAGTCGGATTAGGTTTCGTTTTTGCTACTGCCAGTGCTTTTTCATTAAAAATTAATACCCCCAAACCAGGGGGTAAACCAAAACATTTTTGCACCGAAAATAACCAACAATCAGCCGCCGAAATTTGCACAGGCACAGCACCCATTATTGACGTGGTGTCAACAATTAAAAGTTGCTCTTCACGCAGTTTTTCTTTTACATCAGCAATTTTTTGCATTGGCACTCCCACGCCCGTGCTAGTTTCTGACTGGGTGATGGTAATAATTTCTGCCTCTGTGGGAATGCTAATGTCAAAATTATTAGGCCGACCCCACTCGGCTTGTTGCGCTAGGGCTTCCTTTTCAAAACTCATAGCAATTTTTATAAACCGCTCTGAAAAAGCACCGCACGTAAAATGAAAAGATGTTTTTTTTACAAAACTTTTTATGCAAAGCTCCATCAGCTCGGTGGCCGAGCTACCCCACACAATGGTATAATCATCTGGCACCGAAAAATAGGTTCGCAACGCATCACTCGACTTTTGTGATATTGCCGAAAATTCTTCAGTTCGATGACCCAATTCACCAATTTTTTGCTCTGAAAAAGTTGCAATGTCTGCGTATGTTTCTGGGCTAATTAATGATGGTCCTACATTAAAATTCATGCGTTATAGTATTTTGGTTCTGATAGTTCCTTTAATATTTTTTAGCTCTTGCAATATTTCTTCGGCTGCATGCAACTGTTCCAAATCCAAAATGGCGTAGCCAATTTTAGTATTCGTTTGTAACCATTCGCCCAAAATGTTTATGCCGCGGGAGTAGAAAATTTGGTTGATATTTTGCATCACACCAGGAATATTTTCATGGACGTGTATTACACGCGAGTGACCTACTTTTAAATGTGGCAACTGCAATTGCGGAAAATTTACAGCACTTTCGGTAATGCCAAAATAATCAAACCGCACCAAATTATCTACGGAGTCTTCAGCAATTTTTTCTTGGGCCTCCAAAGTACTACCGCCAATGTGCGGGGTAAGGATTACGTTTTCAAATTTCTGCAAAGGCGATGAAAAAATCTCTTCTTTACCTTGTGGTTCTAATGGAAAAACATCAAGCGCCGCGCCGGTTATTTTTCCCGATTCTAAGTTTTCAACCAATGCATCAATATCTACAACATTGCCACGTGAGTAGTTTATGAGGTAGCTACCCTGCTTCATCATAGCAAATGTTTCGCTGTTCAGCATATTCATCGTTTCTTCGGTTTCGGGCACGTGGAGCGATACCACATCAGACAGTTGAAGTAACTCGGCGAGCGAATCAATTTTTACCGAATTGCCGTGTGGCAATTTATTTGCCACATCATAATAATATACATGAATGCCCATGCCACTTGCCAACACACTGAGCTGCGTGCCAATGTTTCCATAGCCAATGATGCCCAAATTTTTGCGGCGAACTTCGTAGGAATTTTGTGCTGTTTTTTGCCATTCACCTCGGTGTGCGGCCATGTTTTTTTGTGGAATTCCGCGCATTAAAAAAACAATAATTGCCAGCACCAATTCTGCCACACTGCGCGTATTGCTAAATGGCGAATTGAAAACTGGTATGCCCAAATCCAACGCATGATCAACATCCACCTGATTGGTGCCAATGCAAAAACAAAAAATAGCTTCAAGCTTGGGTGCGGCATCTAATATATCTTTGGTGAGATATGTGCGCGAGCGAATGCCAATGTAGGTTACATCTTTTATTTTTTCAATCAGCTCTGCGTGCGGCAGGCAGTCTAAGGTTCGCTCTACTTCAAAGCCACTTCTTTGCAGCATGGCTACGGTGTCAATATGCACACCTTCTAGCAGTAATACCTTTTTTTTAATATTGTCTTTCGTCATTTTTTGTGCAAATTTTTTATACGCCGGTATCAACTTTCGACCGCCAAGCGAACATACTATTTGCCCCGCGGATTGCTTTTTTTTGCCTAGTAAACTTATCCAATAGTTGTGCGGGGATTGGTGCGCCGTGATTTTGGAGGGCACTAAGTATTTTTTGATTTGAGATAATTCCTTTTTCGCCCCCCAAAAGTGTGCTGCCCGTTTGGGTACAAACTTTGCTAAGATCAACCACTAGTTTTTCAAAAAAATCTTTTGCAATTATGACGGTGTTTTTTAGAATTTTTTCATCATCACACGCTAGGCTCACTCTACAATGTGGATCCACCCCCTGCGGATTAAAGTGTCCATAAACTTGCACATTTCCTTGTAAATGTTGAGTATCATTTATTATCGCATTTAATTTTGTTTCATAACCCTGATAACATTCTACCACTTGCTTCATGCTGTGGGCCACATTATTTGGATTCAGTCTTATATTTATGTCTGTATGGTCTTTATAGGTAAATTGTGCATTGGCAAATTGGCTGCGCGCGGCATCTGGTGCGCCTTCTCGAATTGTTTTCATGGCTTTCAAATCATCAAATGGAACGGCATGCTCCAGTGCTAATCCTGTAATATTATTTTCTACAAAAATGCCTAGGCTGTCATCCAAATCTTGAAACGGATGTTGATGTGCGTAGCCTGTAATAAAAAGTAGTGCATTTTTTTTTGCGGTTGTCATGCTCTGTAAAATTGTGGCTAGTTGGGGCATAGTAGGCGACAGCATTTCGAGGGCATCTCTTGTCAAAAATTCCATGCCAAAAATTATAGGACCGGCGTTTGTTATTTTATTATCGGCTATTTGAATGCTCGTATTTTTTACAAAATAGGCTGCAGCTCTTGCTAATTCCTCAGCATCATAATTTATAGGTAAGGCGAGGCCAAATTCATGCGCGGGCATTTCGATAATTGGTAGTGCCACTTGCGCTACTATTCCCGTATAACCATAGGTTTCGGATAAGTGTGATCGCTCAGTTTTTGATTGTATCCTTTCCATTTTTTGGCCATCATAAAAAATAATTTCTTTAATATTATTAGCAAAATTGATACGCGATGGCCCCATGCCGCCCGTCATATAGGTAGCGCCTGCACTGGCATAGCCGCTGCTTGTAAGGTCGGCGCCCAGCACAGAATGGTTTTTTCCTAGGGCATGCTTTACTGTTGCAATTATTTGATCTAATATCACACCGGCACCAGCATAAACGTTTTTTGCGAGTTGGTCAATATGCAGTTCTTGAGCATTTAAAACGTGGATTGGTGGTGAATTAGAAATGCTAAAATCAATATTGCCGAAATCTGAAACGGGTGTGGGAGGTGCAATAAAAAAACCTACAACCTTGCCTAAAGGTTTAGTATTTTTTATACTAAAAATACCGCTACCCGCGCTGAGCCCGCCAATGGGTATTAATTGCAAATTGCCGTTGAATGATGCTTTTAAATACTCAATACTTTCCCAAACATTTCCGTTGGTGAGTTCGTACTGTGCATCGAATTTTAATTTATTTCCCTCAGTATCACTTCGCTCATGCTGCACTTCGCGAAAATGGTTAGGTAGAATAGTAATTAGCGTACGTTTCATTAAAATTTGTATGCCCCAAAAGTAGCTCGGAAATACGTTGCCTCTCATACTACCAATAAATTTAAGCATGCAGTAGATTGTAATATGCCCAATTCCTTTCTGGAAATACTGTTAAATTCATTAACAAAAAAGATTCTTTTTTAAAAAAGAATCGCATTGATTTGCTGTTTAATAAAAATATAAATCATGAAAAAATTATTGACTATTTTAGCCCTAAGCATATTTGTATTTGCTTTTTCTTCTTGTAAAAAAGATTGGACTTGTGAGTGTATTGATACTAGTACAAATCCAACTTCGGATTTAACAACATTCCCAAAGACATCTAAAAAGAAGGCAAAAGATGCCTGCGATTTAATCGAAACTTTAAGCCAAGGAACTGAGAAATGTTCGCTTAAATAGTAAAAGTTTTTACTAAAAAAAATTAAACTCGTTTCTGCTGAACAGAAACGAGTTTTTTATTTATTACAACTTCTCATCTCAAACATAACCATTTAATAAATAATTGCTAAATTGCACTCTTAGAATTTACGGCTATGAAAAAATTATTTACAATTATATTATTGGCACTATTTACAGTTGGTTTTAGCTCCTGCAAAAAAGATTATACCTGCGAATGCGTAGAAACGTACTCGCCCGGTCAAGCACTACAACCTACGGTAACTACAAACAACTACCGCGACTCAAGGCGCAACGCCCAAAATGATTGCGAAAGCAAATCATATACAAAAACAAATCCTACCTTGGGCGTAACCATTCGTCAAGATTGTAGATTGAAATAGCAGCAGCAATCTTACATTTTTTAAAGCCTCTTGCTAATTGCATGGGGTTTTCTTTTTTGCCGAACAATATTGAAAATTAAAATGTTGTAAAACGGAAATTAGAAAGTGTAAATACTAATAACCCCAAGCTTTTACATTTGTGCCAACAATAAAAACGAACAGAAACATGAAAAATTTATTAAGCATTTTAGCACTACTTATTCTAACGATAGCATTCGCCTCTTGCAAAAAAGATTATACCTGCGAGTGCACCACCACATCAAGCGTCGGTAACAAAGTGGAAAATTTTACAATTACTGATACCAAAAGCGATGCCAAGGCAGAATGTAATGAAAAAGAGAAATCGTCCAGTTTTTTGAATACAGATACAAAATGTGTATTGAAGTAAAAGCTGAATGTATATTTATAAAAAGGACTCAACGGAGTCCTTTTTTTTGCTTTAGTTCAAGCCTAATTCTTTTAATTGCTTTTCATCAATCACCGCAGGCGCATCCAACATGACATCCCGCCCAGCATTATTTTTGGGGAACGCTATAAAATCTCGGATACTTTCGCTACCGCCTATTATGGCGCAAAGTCTATCAAACCCCCATGCCATACCACCATGTGGAGGTGTGCCGTATTCAAATGCCGATAGTAAAAAGCCAAATTTTTCATCAGCCTCTTTTTCGTCCATTCCAAGGGCGCTAAACATTTGCTGCTGCAAATCTTTTTTGTGAATTCTGATAGAGCCTCCGCCAATTTCGTTTCCGTTGAGGACTAAATCATACGCATTGGCCAAAATATCACCATACTTTTCTTTATCATCAAGCCAAGCAGTATGTTCAGGCTTTG
>JBBSPP010000125.1:0-7579 GCA_038258625.1 Chitinophagales bacterium | reverse complement strand
TAAAATGAGCTACGAAAATCTGAGAATCGATTACTCAACATTTGGTCAACCAACCAATATCGATTGCGGCGGCTAGCTTCTGTGGCCTTCCAGCCTGTAACATCGCGCTGCTCGGGTGCATTGTTTACTACATTTAATGCTTTATTAAAATAGGGCGTGCCACCTTTCAAAGAAAAACTATCATAATCTAACCCCAAAATAAGATACGTATAGTACGCCAATACGGCGGTAAGGTTGGAGGCCAACGCATCCGAACCAGACACATTATTATCATTAAAATCAAGCGGTTGAAACTGTATATATTTTATAGCTACGTCTTTATCTACAAAGTTTATCATGGTAGAAGAATAGTCGGTATTGTAAACAGGGCGCGTACTTTGAATATTAAGGCTGCCCGTATAGCCACCCTCCACGCCCTCAATTGTTTTATCCAAAACCAATGAAAAAACAACTTCGATTTTTTCATTTTGAGTATACGTATCACTTGTCCATTTTCGCGTATTGATGAAGCCCTGAATACCGTCCTCCAAGGTTTTAAATATTTTTTTATCAACGCCTTGTATTTGGTTGGCATTTACTACGGCCTTGCACTGTATTTCTTGTGCTTGCGCATGGAAAAAAAATAATGATAAAAATAATATGCTGAAAAAATATTTCATAAGAGTATTAAAGTAAAGTAATTAGTTGGTCAACAATATCAAGTGCTACGGCCGATTTTGATTTTAATTCAAAAGCAATTTTGCTACCATTTTTATTATAAATAGTCACTTTGTTGGTGTCTTGCATAAAGCCTGCGCCCGGGTCGTTCAAAGAATTTAGAACGATTAAATCGGCATTTTTTTCCTTCAGTTTTTTTAGCGCATAATTTTCTTCATCATGGCTTTCGAGGGCGAAGCCAACCAAAATTTGTTTATCCGTTTTTAGCTGACCAAGCGTTTTTAAAATGTCAGTTGTTTTTTCTAATTCGATGTTTAGGCCTTCGCTACCGCTTTTTTTTATTTTTTCTTGGGCAATATTTTTGGCTTTATAATCTGCCACGGCGGCGCTCATTACGGCAATATTACTTTGGGAAAAATGCGCCACACTAGCCTCCAACATTTGGGCGGCTGAGCGCACATTGATTTGTTCAATAAGCGGGTGGCTAGCCGTTACATTGCTTGGACCCATAATCAGTGTTACTTGCGCCCCTTCATTGGCTAGCGCATTGGCAATTGCCAAGCCCATTTTGCCGCTGCTATAATTTCCTATAAAGCGAACGGGGTCAATATTTTCATAAGTAGGCCCTGCGGTAACCAAGGCACTTTTACCTTTTAATCGTTGCGCAGTTCCTAGCGCTTTTTCTATATGAGTAAAAATAGTTTCAACTTCCGCCATGCGCCCCATGCCAACCAAACCACTGGCTAACTCGCCATGCGTAGGGTTGATGATTACATCCCCGAAAGATTCCAATTTTTTACAATTATTGGTAAATGTAGGGTGGCGATACATATCCTCATCCATAGCGGGCGCTACGTGCACGGGGCAAGTAGCCGAAAGATAAGCGGCCAACAATAAATTATCGCAGAAGCCGCTGGCCATTTTTGCCACCGTATTGGCCGAGGCCGGCGCTATCAAAAACAGATCCGCCCATCTACCCAACATTACATGGTTTTCCCAACTATTATTTTGGCTGAGGTGTAGGCTTACATCATTTTTGGAAAGGGTGGAAAGTGCGAGTGGAGAAACAAAATCTGCAGCAGCGGGCGTCATTACAACTTTTACCTCCGCACCTGCTTTTATAAATAATCGTACCAACAGTGGCATTTTATAGGCAGCTATACTACCCGAAATTCCTAGTAAGATTTTTTTTCCTTGCACATTGTAAAAATACTTTAATTATAATAGTATGATTGGGTTTTGGATTTTTTTAGGGTTTAGTGCCTAAAACAAAAAATCCCTTCTGCGACGTACAGAAAGGATTTTTTCATATTACGAAACCGAAATTCGAATTACTCGCTTGGTTTTTTATAATAAATTTTATCCTCAATAAATTCATTGGTAGCTTGGATAGCTGGGTTGGCCATCCGCTCATAGAATCGAGATATTTCTATCTGCTCTTTGTTCTCGCTAATTTCTTCGAGGTTATCTGTATGGCTGCCAAATTCTTCCAATTTCTTGATTAATTCATCTTTGGTTTTGGTGTTTATTTGGTTGGCGCGCTTTGCAATAATTGCCAACGACTCATACAAATTGCCCGTTGGGTTAATAATCGTTTCGATGTTGCGCGTTTCAATCGACGGGTTTGTTGTGTTGATTAAAAGCTTTTTACCTTGTTGCATCATAGCTACTTGAGTTTTTTAAGAGTTTGCGAAGATAGGGTTTTTAAACTCTCAATCTCCTTTTGATACTGATTTTTTGGGTTAATGCTTTTAAAATAAGCATAGTCTTCTAGCACTTGTTCGTAGCGCTCGGGTTGTTTTTCTTCTACGCTTTGCTCGGCATATTTGTACCGGGCTTGCAATATTTTGTACTGATAATAATCTATGAACTCTGATTCGGGGTATTTATTTACTATTTGCTCAAAATAAATAGCCGCCGCACGGAATTGCGATACTTTGTAGTAAAGCTCTGCCGCATACTTATCTTTTAACTCTAGCTTTTGGCGCGATTCGTCAATCATTTTGTTGGCCTCCAACACCTTGTTGGACTGTGGGTGCGAGTTGATAAAATTTTGCAGCTCTACAATTGATTTTTTAGTATTGTCTTGGTCGAGGGTATAATCTTGTGTGTTTTCAAATAAACTTTTACTATGCAAAAATCGGGCTTCTTCGCTTCTTTTTGAATTTGGAAAAAGGTCTGAAAAATTCTTGAAATGATAGGAGGCAGCCAAATATGATTTTTGTTTGTAGTAGCTCATGGCATATTTGTAGTAAATATCCTCAAAGCGTTTGGTACCCTTAAACACGGTGAGCAATTGCTCATACAGCGTGATCGCTTTTTGATATTCCTTTTTGTCGTAAAATTCATTAGCCTTTTGCAGCTTGTATTCTGTATTGCTCGACTTCTGAATTTTTTCGATAGAATTACAGCTTGCAAACGCAATAATGACAAATAAAATGACAAAGGGTACTCTCATAAATGCCCGCAAATATAGACGAAGGAACCAATCCCCGTCCAAAAATTATGTTATAGCTTTTGGGTGTGTGACAATTGATTATTCAAAAGGGGCTATAAATTTCAAAAAGCTTGCTTTGTCTTTGCTACCCTCAAATTTACCTAGCACGGTACCGTTAGATGTTGTTACTAAAGAGTTGGGATGATTTTCTAAATTATATGCAATATACAACTCCTCACCCTGTCCTTTTTCGGCGTCCATCATTACACGTACAAATGTATTTTTGAGTGTAACTTGTATGTCTGGATCGCTGAGGGTGGTTTTCATAGTGGCACATAGGTCGCAATCTTCGGCGTAGAACATTACAAATATTTTACGGTTACTGTCTTGGGCTAGCTTCATGGCATCGTTCCATTGGTTTTCATAATAGCCATCGGGCAAAGACACGCTGGACACTACATCTTTTTTACAAGCTGAAAATGTAAGTGCCACAAGGCAACAAGCAATAAGCAAACTGAAATTTTTCATGGGTTAAATGTAATGGATAATGTAGAATTGAGAATAGAAAAATAAAAATTTTTACCTCCCTCAAGAAAAATTTCTCACTTCTCCACGCTAAGCGCGGCAAGCTATTTTTCGTTTTTCACTATTTGATTATTCTTTAGCGCATACCTTTGCGCTCAATGGAAATTAGGCCGAATGCACAACAAGCTTTACCCCCTGTGGTAAAAAATATTTTGATAATTAATGGTATTTTTTTTGTAGCTACTGAGTTTGCGGCGAGTGCGCTGCCATTTAATATTGTGGAGCAGTTTGCTCTTTTTTATGTGGAGTCGCCTTTTTTCCGACCTTGGCAATTTGTGACGCATATGTTCATGCACGGCGGGTTTTCGCATATATTTTTTAATATGTTTGCGCTGTGGATGTTCGGCTCTATCATTGAGCAGCGGTTTGGGGCTAAGCGGTTTTTGATATTTTATTTTATATGTGGGCTTGGCGCAGCGGCTTGCCACATGGCAGTGCAAGGGTATTTGTATCACTCTACTGGTAATATTGGTATTTTACAAACGCCCACTGTCGGTGCATCTGGTGCGGTGTATGGCTTGTTATTTGCTTTTGGATATTTGTGGCCCAATGCGGTGTTGCATTTGTATTTTGCTATTCCAGTAAAGGCCAAATATGTAGTAATAGGCCTCGCGGCCATTGGATTATTTAGCGGCATAAGCAATAACCCGGGCGATAATGTGGCACACTTTGCACACCTTGGCGGTATGTTGGCAGGCTTTTTAGCTTTCAAAGCATGGAATATTCGTTATAACGCAGGCTAAATAAAAAACAACATGAACTCATTCCAATCCCGTTCGATATTTAAGAATGCATACCGCAGCGATATTGTGCGTACGATAATTGTGTGCGGCGGTTTCTTTACGTTTTTGTGGTTTACGGAAACTATTTTTAAACTCTCGGATACTGGCACATCCATTTTTTTTGAGTATCTAAAGAACCCCCTCTTGCTCCCGCTCAATGTGAACCAATTTATACGCCAACCATGGTGCATACTTACTTATGGATTTATGGAAGGTAGCTTTTGGGGATTGCTTACCAATATGGTGTGGCTGTGGATTTTTGGTACGGTGATAGAAGATTTACGCGGTACCAATCGGGTGTTTCCTATTTTTTGGGTAGGGAGTATCGTGGCGGGTATTTGCTTGCTGGCGGTGAGTACTTTTTATGCAATGCCCAATGTATTGTACATGAGCACCCTGGGCGGGGTGGCGGCTGTGGCGGCTGCTACCGTTACGTTCAAACCGCGGTACGTGTTTTATGCGTTGTTTAATAAAGGCATTCCTATCTACGTTTTTGGTATTATATTTTTTGTGCTGAGTCTTTTTTTACGGCTCAATAATGTAGCGGCGTGGGTGGTGTTTCTGAGCGGGGCGGGTTTGGGCTATCTTTCGCAAAATTTATTGTGGGATATGTTTGAATGGATACGGGATGTGTTTGCTAATGCCCGCACATATTTTTCGTCAAATGCAAACTTTATAAAAAAAGATAAACGTAAAACCGCAAAAGCCACTACCGATAAACATTTCCATGAAACCCGCCTCAACGATATATTGGACAAAATAAATGTGGACGGGATGGAAAGCATCACAAAGGCCGAGCGGGAGTACCTGAACAAATACAATCACTAACCATACATTGATGCGCAAAACTATTTTCCGAATATTTTTAGTGCCGCAAGTTTTGCTGCTCATAGTGTTTTGCGTGATACGATATATACCCAGCATTAGCCCCGCCGAGTACCAAATAATGGGCCTTTTGGGGTTGTTAACCCCCGTGCTGGCCATCGTCAATTTTGTGTTTTTAGTGTCATGGCTTTTTCTAAAAAAATATAATTACGCCTTCGTTGCCGGCCTTGGATTTTTAGTAGCTTGGAATGTGCTGTGTGTCTGTTTTGGGTTTAATTTTTTTACTAAAAACGATGTAGCAAAATCCCCCGGCGAATTTACCATCATGAGCTACAACGTGCGCCTGCTAGACCTCTACGACTGGACCGGCGATGCATTTAACCGTAAAAAAATGCTCAACTTTATAAACGAAAAAAAGCCCGATGTGCTTTGCCTACAAGAGTTTTACACCAAAGACGGCACAGGGCTAGATAATATTGCCGCCATCAAAACCGCCGGCGGCTATGAATATGTAGAAACCTGCGCCATAAAACAACACCGCAACCGCTTGTGGGGTAGTGTGATTTTTAGCAAATTTCCTATCATGAAAAACACCAACGTGATAATTAATGAAGAGGAAAAAAACCTCATCCAAGAAACGCTGCTAAAGGTAGGAAACGAAAAAGTGCGTATCTATAATATACACCTGCATAGCAACAAATTATCGCCAACGGATATTGCCTGGGGCAAAAATGGCGATGCGCTCACCACCGCCAAAACCACATTGGCAAATAGCAAATCCGTACTTAAAAAACTTCTGCAAGCTTACAAGCAACGTGGCGATGAGGCCAACTTGAGCGCCTTTGTAATAGAAGATATGAACGCCACGCCAACTATTGTGTGCGGAGACCTCAATGACCTGCCATCATCCTACAGCTATTTCAATATTCGAGGCAATATGCAGGATGCTTTTCTAGCGCGGGGGCGAGGCATTGGCCCTACCTACAATGGTAAAATATCATTCCTCCGTATTGATTACCTTTTTCATAGCGCAGATATAGAACTAAAAGCGTTTGAAAAATTTAATGTGCCTTACTCAGACCATTTTCCGTTGTTGGGAAAGTACTCCTTTGATTAGTTTATCGCTTCGGACTTAAAGGGTTGTGCTGGAATATTTTTAATAGTTATTCATTAAATGGCACTTTTTACTAAGTAAAAATCCCTAATTATAACAGAAATTCTGATTACTAAATACAGCCCACTTTGTACTAACGGCAAAGTACTCACTACATTTGCGTAGCAAAAATATTATTATGAAAATAGCAGTCGTAGGTGCAACAGGTTTGGTAGGTACAAAAGTTTTGGAAGTGTTGGCAGAGCGCAATTTATCAATCTCCGAAATTATTCCGGTAGCATCAGCAAGGTCGGTAGGAAAAAAAATCACGTTTCAAGAAAAAGAATATCAAGTGGTTGATGCTCAAACGGCAATAGAAAAAAAACCTGATGTAGCCATTTTTTCTGCGGGTGGCGAAACGTCTCTGTCCTTGGCGCCGCAATTTGCCGCCGCTGCTATTCGTGTTATTGATAATTCATCTGCTTGGCGCATGCACCCCGATTGTAAATTAATAGTGCCCGAAATTAACGGTCATGAACTTACTAAAGATGATTTTATAATTGCCAACCCCAACTGCTCCACTATACAAATGGTGATGGTGCTGAAGCCGCTGCACGATAAGTATAAAATAAAAAGAGTGGTCGTTTCCACCTATCAATCCGTAACAGGCTCAGGTGTAAAAGCGGTGCATCAATTGGAAAATGAGCGCGCGAAACGAGCTGGGGAAATGGCGTATCCTTACAAAATTGATATGAACATTATACCGCAGATTGATATTTTTTTGGAAAATGATTATACCAAAGAGGAAATGAAAATGATACTGGAGACGAACAAAATAATGGGCGATGATACTATAAAAGTGACCGCCACGGCCGTGCGCATCCCAGTAATGGGTGGGCATAGCGAATCCATTAATATTGAGTTTGAAAAAGATTTTGACATTGATGAAGTAAAATCGTTGCTTAATAATTTTGCGGGCATCACATTAATTGACAATCCCGCCGAACTTAAATACCCTATGCCGCTTGATGCTCATAATAAAGATGATGTTTTTGTAGGGCGCATTCGGCGCGATGCATCGCAGCCTAATACACTCAACTGTTGGGTAGTATCTGATAATTTGCGCAAAGGCGCCGCGACCAACGCCGTGCAAATTGCGGAGCATCTGTTGCAGAATAATCTCATATAATTTTTTACTGT
>JBBSPP010000124.1:0-7593 GCA_038258625.1 Chitinophagales bacterium | reverse complement strand
CAGCATAGCCGATACTATGAGTGTGCGCAACATTCCGTATGCTAGCGTGAGCCTACTACGGGCAGACTCTACCCTGCTGCAAACCGTGCGCAGTGGGTAGTGAGTAATTAGTAAGCTGGCCCAACTTTAGCGGGGTGAGTAATGCTTATTTAGTTGTTGGTTTTTACCTATTGATTTTTTTCTCTACACCTTTCAAATTTCTTTACACATCAAAAAAAAAGTGCCTCGCGTTGCGAGGCACTTTTAAATTTTCCTTTTTTCTTTTTAAAATATTAAATACTTACGACTCACTACCCCATATCATAAAACTCCAAGGTGACATTTAGCCTGGTGCCGCTGTTGTTGCGCACGTTTAGCAAGTTGCTCTCAATGCTGTGGTAGCCTAGGGCTACGGCGGTTTTGCGCTCTTGGCTGGTTTCGTTTACGGTGGTGGGCTCGCCGGCGAAGGTGGTGTCCGTACTACCAAAACCATACTCAATAATGGCGGCATTGTTGTTTATCAGTTTTATTTCGCTGTTGTTTTGCATAGCAAACTCGATATAATCCACGTTGGTTACCTGGCCGGCCTCTACGCTGAGGTTGATGGTGTGGGCGGCGGGGTTGTTGGCGCCTTGGCGGTCAATGTTCATGGTTTCGGCCCACTCGGCGTATAGGTCGGGCTGGTCATCGCTGAGGGTATCCATAAATATGTCAATTTTTGCCTGCGTTTCGCGGCCTTGGCGTAGTAGGGGGTCAATTTTTGCATTGTGTATTTTGCTAAATTCGATGGCGCGCTTGGTATCGGGTATGGCATTGTTAAATGCTTCGGCGGCGGTGTTGAGGGCGGTAACATCTAGTAGTATGGCGCCTACGAGGTTGGCGGCTATGGGGGTGGCATCTTTTACTAGTTTTTTGGCTTTGGAGTACAGCGTATCGCCGTCCCACTTGCCTACGATGCTTTTTTTGAAGGTGACGGTGGCCTCGCCAGAAGTATCACTGATGCTGGCGTAGTAGGCTTTTGCGGCTTTGGCTATTTTAAAAAACTTTGTTTCTAGCTCAGTGCGCAGGTTTTTTTTGGTGGTGGTAACGCCCGTATTGTTTTGGCTGCCAATACCGTCGGCCTCTATAATTTGGTCGAGAATACCGCCAAGCAGGGTGGTGAGTACGGGTATTTGCACAATGTTGGTAATTACGGTATTGTCTTCGTAATCATCCAAAAAATCGTAGCTTTTGGCTAGTGAGCCATAAATTTCTAGTTGTTTGTCGTTCATAATGATTCAATTTAGCATACTAATGTATAAAAAAATAGATTGTACATCCTACTTTTTTTTTAAAAAAAATGTACCTTTAACTAAAAATACAGTGTTTGTTATATTCGCGCCATTTACTATGCCATTCGCGCCATTTACTATGCTATTCGCGCTATTTACTGTGCCGTTCGCGCTATTTACTATGCCATTCGCGCCATTTACTGTGCCATTCGCGCTATTTACTATGCCGCTCGCGCTATTTACTATGCCATTCGCGCTATTTACTATGCCATTCGCGGTAAATAATATAGCTTTGCATTCCGCGCGAAGCCCTTTGGAAGACGATTTATTAACCTTGGAAGCTATGAATATACCTATGGAAGACACGCGAAGCATTTTTAGTATGATGAAATTGCCTATGGAAAACACGCGAATCATTATGGAAACTGCGCGAAGGCCATTGGATGATACGCGAGGCGTATTGGAAAGCTCGCGACGAGTAATGGAAAGTCCGCGAGGAATTTTTGATATAAATAAACAACCCTGCCGAAGGCAAGCGTACTAAATACTAACTACTAAACAAAAAAAACATGATCCAACTACGAATTAATGAACTGCTGCAAAGCAAGGGGGTGCGATTTCCTTTTAGGTGGTTGCGCAAGCTAGGCATTACGCACAGCACGGCGCACACCCTGCTAAGTGGCAAGGCACACCGCATTAGCATGGCGCACGTTAATGATATTTGCGCGGCGATTAACTGTACGCCCAACGACCTGTATGCCTACACCATAGGCAAAAAAGAAAACGCCCTACCGCCAGAGCATCAGCTACACAGCATTGCCCCGCGCGTGCCTAGCACCATTTTGGAAAAGCTAAAAAATATGACGGAAGCGGAAATTGCGGCTTGGGAGGCGCGGATGGAGGGGTAAAAAAAAACCGAGTGCTGTAAACACTCGATAATATTCTTCGCCCTTAATATTTATGCGAACTACAAATCCAACGTGCATAATCTACCGTTCTTTTTATTAAAATAAACTAGTTGATTAGGATGTATGAAGTCAACTGGTCTTGCGTATAGTTCAATGTCATCATTTCCTAATCTTGTATCAGTTAAGACTGTACCGTCCGTATCAAATTTTAAATGATGGTAGAAATGCTCCTCATTAAGTATATACAATATATGGTAATGATTTTGAACAAAGTCATAGGTATTGCCTAAAGCGGCAAATTGTTTGATACGTTCTCTCGAACCTATATAGGGTATTTTTACCATTTCCTTGCTCAACATGTTGTATAGAGAATCCGAATACCAGTACGCTACTGCCGATGTTGACGTACTAGTAAGATAGCGTCCCATAAAAATAGATTTATCAGCATAATAATTATTTGGATACGCTATTATAGGTTGGCCCTTCGTAAAATATTCATTACGCGCTTTGTCGAGTAATATTGGGTAAAAGGTTGACTTGAAGTTTATAGAACTTTCATTGCCACATAGCAAATATGGTTTTGATAAAAACTCGGTGAGAAAAATAGTAACGGTGCTATCAGAATTGGCGATGACATTATCAGCTTTGGGTAGGTACAGCGTTTCCATAGTACTACTCTCTACATCATACTCCCCTATCATACTGCGTACTGACACAATCGTATCACTGCCACCAGCGTATGAATAATACCGCACGTTATAGAGTATTAATAATTTTCCGTTTCGTTGCATTACAAAATTGTTGGTGGTTATGGATGGCTTCCAACTTGGTGCGTCCTGCATTAATTTTTTCATCACCGGGTATTGTGTTTTATATTCCTTGCCGTAGTATAGTTTGTACATTCTTTCAATCAGCGAATCATTCACTTCAATTATGTGCACCTTTTTGGTTTTAAGATTGACTATATATACTCTATTGAAAAAGTCTTTACAAATAGCCATTGTTCCAAACATTTTTATTGCTTCAAAATTGACATCATTAATTTCTGGAATGTCAAATACTTGTTCAGCATCATATTGTGCAAAAAATTTCATTGCTCCTAAATTCAATTTCTTCAAATCTGCTTGAAAAATGATAGTATTTTTTGAATTGAAAATAAACATTTCCGTGGCATCGCTCTCCGTCAAACTATTGAGGGCATCAAAGGTAGAGTCGTTGTACAGTATGGTTAAGTTTTTCCAATCGTCAAGGGCATATTTTGATACTATATCCTTATTATCTCGTTCAAATTGTTTTGGAAACACCATTTGGCATTGCTCTATTTCTTTTGATTTTTTTATTTCGCTTAATATTACTGTACAGTTTACGCAGTCTGAGATATTTATTTTAAGCACAACCGAAGCCGAAACGTTGGTTGTAATAAAGAATAAGAATACACTATATAAAAAACGGGCATCAAATAAACTTTTTGACGCCCGTATATAAAGAAATAATTTACTTGTCATAATATATTAATCTTCAAGAAGAATTTCGTACAAACTTCCATCATATACTGCTGGTAATTCATCAGGTTCAAGTTCTTCTCCTGTTTCTTTTACAATTGCACCTGCAACGGTTCCTTCTAATAAAACGTCACCGTTTGGGCCGTACCCTATAAAATGTCGATTGTCATCAATGGTGTAACATATCTGACCTGTTGCACTGCAGGAGTATGAATTGGGACCAGTTGCATAAAGACTTCCCGATGCAACCACAGCCGCGGAAGCACCATAAGTTACTCCCATTAACAGAGCTATAATTCCTATTACTTTTTTCATAATTTTTATTTATAATATTAAATTCTACCTACTCCTTTAAGCCATTTTCGGAATATTCACCTTGTTGGCACTTTTTATTGTTTTTTTTTTTCCAAAAAGTAACTTGTTATTTGTTCTGTTTGCGATTACTTCAACGTCCAAATTATGTCAACGATTTCAAACCTACCCCCCCCCTCGGATTTTCCAAATATTTAACAAACAAATTTTGGAATTGTATTAACCAAAGTTTTTTTAACATAACTGCCCTTTATAGCAAATAGCTGTACAATATATTTACGCTCCCTTACCCTCGTGAAAAAATTAATTGTCCTCTTTATTATCATATTTTCTGCCGCCACGGCGCAGGCGCAGTACACCATCCAAGGCAGCATAGCCGATACTATGAGTGTGCGCAACATTCCGTATGCTAGCGTGAGCCTACTACGGGCAGACTCTACCCTGCTGCAAACCGTGCGCAGTGGGTAAAATGGTGCGTTTAGTTTTGCCACCGTAGATAGTGGGCAGTATATATTATTGGTGGCGCACCCCTCATTTTTGGTACACACCCGCGCGCTTTTGGTTAACAGCCCTACCGCGTTGATTGATGTGGGGGCTATCCCGCTTTTTAGCCGCAAGCGCCTGCTAAAGCAGGTGGTCATCCAAGGGCGCAATGCCATTGTGGTAAAAGGCGATACCATCAGTTTTGCCGCCGATAGTTTTGCCACCAAGGCTGGCGATGTGGTGGAGGATTTGCTCAAACTACTGCCCGGCATTCAGGTAGATGCTAGCGGCGCCATTACCACCCAAGGCAAAAAAGTGCAAAAAGTATTGGTGAACGGCGAGGAGTTTTTTGGCACCGACCCTACCATAGCTACTCAAAACCTACCCAGCAGCGTGGTAGAAACGGTAGAGGTTTTTGATGGCAAAACAGCGCAAGAGGAGTTCACAGGTTTTAGCGGCGATGCCGATAGCAAGGTGATAAATCTCAAACTAAAAAAAGGTATGAGCAAAGGCGCCTTTGGCAAGGTAGCCTCGGCCGGCGGCTGGGAAGACCGTTGGGAGCAAAAGGCGCTGGTAAATAAATTTGAAGATAAGGAGCAGATAAGTGGGTATTACCTCAGCAGTAGCAATGGTACGGCCAACGCCAGCTGGGAAGAAGGCGAGCAATACGGCATAGGCGATCAGAATTACTCGTGGAATCCGTTTGGTGGCAGTGCGCCCCATGGCATTACAAAATCATGGAAAACGGGCGCGCGCTACACCAATAAAATGGACAGCACTTTTCTGGGAAACACGAAGCAGGAGTTCCAAGCGAGCTATGGTTTTACCCGATCTTCCCTTACCAAAGATGAGCGTAGCAATACCGAAAACCTCTTGCCTGGTAATACGTTTTACAAAAAAGATAGTGCGCAAAGCAAGGCGCTAAGTGATGCACATAATATAAGGTTGCGCTACGAGGCGGATTTGGATTCGCAAGTACGAATAATTTATAATAGTAATGTAAACTTTAATAATGGCGAAAATACAAGTTACAGCACATCTGATAATCGGAATAATGCCGAGCAACCCATTAGCTTTAACCGCCGAAATAATAACAATACTACCAAAGGCAACACTACGCGCAACTCGATAGATATAAATAAAAAATTCAACAAAGAAGACCGCAAGCTCGCTTTTGACCTAGATTATAACACCAACAATAGCAATAGCACGGGCAAGCTACTTAGCACCAACGGCCTCAACCTGCTGAACGGTGGCAACTACATCTTGCTAGACCAACTTAAAACCAGCGACAATGCTACGCGCACCATCAGCTCCAAAATTGTATATACCGAGCCACTCAGCAAGCGTTGGCACATGAAGTTTAGCTATGCTTTCAGAAATGAGCGGAATGATAATAGAAGCATTACGAGCGATACGTCTGGCTACGGTGCAGACAATTATCAAAACCAATTGGATAGCCTAAGTAATATTTTTGAAAATACCAATCGCACCCACACGCCTGGCATCGTACTACGCTACAAAACCGACAAGTGGCAGTTTGACTTAGAAAATGAATTCAACTTTACCCGCCTCATTCGGCGTGATTTGCTGCGGAATAATAATTTGGATTTTAACCAATATAATTATGTACCAAGGGCCAGCGTGCGGTACAAGCTAAGCAAATACAGCAGCATACGCCTGAGCTACAATGGAAATACCCGCGCGCCCAGCGCCAATCAGCTACAGCCTTTCCAAGATAATACCAACCCGCTTAGCGTGGTGGTGGGCAATCCTAATTTGCGCATAAGCTATTCGCAGCGTATTAATTTATACTACAACAGCTACGCGCCTATTGAAGGAAATAATACAGGTCTTGGGTTAAACGTGGGCAACACCATAAACCAAATTGGCACGAACCGATTTTTTGAAACTAGTGGCCGCACGGTAACCACTTACGTAAATCTACCTAATACATACAGCGCTTCGCTGTGGGGCTATACTTATAATAAACTAGGCAATAGCAAATTTAAACTAGGCACCAATGCAGATGGGGATTATAACTATACACCCAATATTATAAATGGTGTGGCAGGCTACAACGAGGGTATTGATGTAACAGTAAAACCATCGTTGAATTACTTCGACAATGACTTATTGTCGGCGGGCCTTGCCCTAGGTGTAAAATATAATAATAGTACGAACAAGGGGAACGCAGACCGTACGGTAGCATATTTTAGCTACGCTCCGGCCATAGATTTGACTTTTTTCTTCCCACAATTTATTACAGTATCCACCAATATGAGTTACGAATACACCCCGGCGGTTGGACCCTACAATACACCGTTCAGCCGCCTAATTTGGAAACCCGAAATCTCGAAACAGTTTTTGAAAGATAAAAGCTTGATAGTAAAAATTGAGATATTTGACGCCCTCAACCAAAACCGTGGCTACACCCGGCAAAATGATGTAAACTACAACACCGAAAGCTTTTATAACACCCTCGGTCGATATTGGATGATTGGCGCGAGTTGGAATTTCTTCAGCGGCCCTATGGCGCGCAAGCGCAGCGGCGGTGATGAGCAAGATAAAAGCGGGCAAGGATGGGTAAGGAAAAAGAAAGCGATTGAAACACAATAACCATTTATTGCCGGTACTTAAAAAGTAACAGCACAAAATGAGGAGTGTAATAAAACACCAAGGACCCAAATCAACACTAAGAAACAATAAATAGCTACATTATCTCTTAACACCATTTTACTTTACTTTCCAAAAAGAATGCCCTACATTTGCGCACTGAAAAATTATAAAAATGTCTGATTTAAATTATCAAAGAAACATAGGAATTGCGGCGCATATTGATGCCGGAAAAACAACAACAACCGAGCGTATTTTGTACTACACGGGTAAAACCCACAAAATTGGTGAGGTACACGAAGGTGGTGCTACCATGGATTGGATGGAGCAAGAGCAAGAGCGTGGTATCACTATTACCAGTGCGGCTACTACTTGTTTTTGGAACTTCCCTACAGTACAAGGCGAGGTAACCAAGGAAACAAATAACTACAAGTTTAATATTATTGATACACCGGGTCACGTTGATTTTACGGTTGAGGTAGAGCGTTCTATGCGTGTATTGGATGGTTTGGTTGCCTTGTT